>JAOUQB010000468.1 GCA_029879555.1 Nitrospirota bacterium
CCGTGGATGAAAGACCTCATCGAAAAATATTTCAACATTTTCTCCATCGTGTTTATCGTGTTATTAATCCTAGGTTTTTGGGTAGTGAAGCATCAGGGGCAAAAACTTGTACAAAAGACCTCATCCCGAGAGTCGTAAACCATGTCGATAGTTATCTATAACACCAAGACCAAAAAAAAAGAGGCCTTTGTCCCGCTGATCTCCGGACAAGTCAGCATGTATGTCTGCGGCGTGACGGTCTACGATGATTGCCATCTTGGCCATGCTCGAAGTGCCCTGACGTTCGACATGATCAGGCGCTTTTTGGAATTTGCTGGCTACCAAGTGAAATATGTGAGAAATTTTACAGACATCGATGACAAAATCTTAACTCGTGCCAAACAGGAAGGTGTTCCCTGGCATGAAATCAGCGAACGGTATATTCAGAATTTTTACCGAGACATGGACGCCTTGGGCATGACAAGACCTTCATCGGAACCTCGTGCGACTGAACATATACAGGATATTCTCCATATGGTCGAAGGTCTGGTCAGCAAAGGCATGGCCTATCCGATAGAAGGGGATATCTATTTTTCCGTCAAGAAATTTGCTCCCTATGGCCAACTGGCCGGAAAGAATTTGGAAGAACTACAGGCTGGCGCTAGGGTGGGAGTTGATACAAGAAAGCAGGATCCCATGGACTTTGCGTTATGGAAAGCGGCAAAGCCAGGTGAACCGGGATGGGATAGTCCATGGGGAAAAGGCCGTCCGGGTTGGCATATTGAATGCTCAGCTATGTCAGTGGCCGAGTTGGGTCCGACGTTTGATATCCATGGTGGGGGGAAGGATCTAATTTTCCCGCATCATGAAAATGAGATTGCCCAATCCTGTGCTTATACCGGAAAAGAGTTTGCGCGTTATTGGGTGCATAACGGTTTTGTGACCATAGACAAAGAAAAAATGTCCAAATCCCTTGGTAATTTTTTCACCATCAGAGAAATTTTCGATAAATCGCCTTATACAGAACGAGTTACCGCCGAATGTCTTCGATATCTTTTTTTATCGACTCATTACCGAAGTGACCTGAATTTTTCTGCTGAATCTATTCATGAGGCGAAATCGGCTTTAGATAATTTATACCAATTGACCCAATCGCTTGAAGAGTCTGAGAGCAATGAAAAGCCCCATAAAGATTCTTATCTGGATCCCATTTTTAAGAATTTCGATGAAAAAATTCGTGGCAGTATGGACGATGATTTTAATACACCAAAGGTTTTAGCAGCTTTTCAGGAGTTCCGAGCAGAAATCAATAAATTGCTTTCTGCTGGGCTATCTGAATTCGGGAAAAAGAAAACTCTGGATTTTATCAAAGAGGCTAGTATTCCTTTTGGATTGTTCCAAATACCCTCACAAAACTGGCGGAGGGGTCGCATTTTTGATGAACAAATAACATTAAAAGCGCCCATAGAAATATCCGCTTCATCTATTGAGGATCAGATCCAACTTCGCAATGAAGCACGCGCAAATAAAGATTTTGCAACCGCTGATAACATCCGAAAAGAATTAGCCGAACAAGGCATTATCCTCGAAGACCGACCCGATGGCACCACGCGCTGGAAACGATGAGCCTACAAGTGTGTTGTATGGGTTTCACGCTGTCACAGAGGCCATGCAATCACCTTCCCGTGTTATCGAACGCATTTGGCTTGCCAAATTGGATGGCCGATTTTTCCAGCTCACTCGTCTAGCCAAAGAACGACATATTCCCTTTTCAGTCGAATCCCGTGATCGATTAGATCGCTTAGCTGGCGATCGCCATCATCAAGGGGTTGTCGCCAGTGTGGCGGCGAAACATTATTTGGATGGAGAGGAATTGTTAGATGAGGTTGAGCAGTGCAACGTTCCTACGCTCCTCGTCGTCTTAGATCAGATCCAAGATCCACATAATCTGGGGGCCATTGCGCGATCGGTAGACGCAGCAGGAGGACATGGTATTGTCATTCCAAAACATCGTGCCGTGGGCTTAACGGCAGGGGTGGCGAAGGCTTCCGCTGGTGCGTTAGAGCATGTGCCCATCGCCCGAGTCGCCAATACCGGAAAATTTGTCGAACAATGTCAGGCGCGACACATTACCACGATTGCGTTGGATGCTGGAGCCAACACGTCTTATGCCGACATCGATCTGACGGGATCTCTGGCTCTGGTCTTTGGGAGTGAAGGAGAAGGGATTCGGCCGATTGTGCTCAAAAAATGTGACGACCGTGTGCGGATTCCCATGTCAGGGAAAACGAACTCTTTAAATGTCTCTGTGGCGGTCGGAGTAACGCTGTTTGAAGTGGCCCGTCAACGGGCAGCGAAGAGGTAAAACCGCAGCCAGGCGCTACTTGATTTGAATCAGACCTTCTTGAATGGCCGCGTTAAGCAGTTGGGCCGCATTCGATACACGCACTTTTTTCATCATATTCGCACGGTGGGCTTCCACGGTTTTCACGCTTATTTTTAACCGCTGCGCGATTTCTTTATTTTTCAGTCCGGACCAAATGAGTTGAAGGATTTCCTGTTCCCGCTGGGTCAGGGCTTCCGGACGTTTGCGTTTAATCGGCGCCTCGTCGGATTCTTTAGGTTTAGGTCGAAGGGTCATGACTCTCTCGGCATTCCTTGGCTAGGCGAAATATCTAAGGGAGAATATCAGGTCATTTTTTGAAAGTAAACTGAAAATATACGTAAACTCACCCTAGTCGAATTAACTACGGGATATGTGGCATTTATG
>JAOUQB010000467.1 GCA_029879555.1 Nitrospirota bacterium
GATCGCCGCCGCTTCGTGCGGCAATAGAAATTTCACGGATGACTCGGGTGAAAATCTTCCCCCGCTTGGCATCTTGCGCGCCTTTATGACGCTTAATTGTTGACCAATGACTATGTCCACCCATGCTGGCGATCCATTTCCCAATCTAAAGGGGTAAGAGGTACCTAGAAATTCACTACGCGTGGGCTTCTATCACAGTATTTGAAAAGGAGTCAATGCAGGTATGCGTTGGAGAAAAGGTTGCGGAATAGACCAGAAACCCGTTGTTCTTTTCCCTCGCAGGTAATATGGTAATCTGTCGTTCATTTGCTGAAGATTACCGGAGAATAAAGTTATGCGTGTGGTGTTTATGGGAACCCCCGCTTTTGCGGTGCCCACACTACAACATCTGGTTGATTCGACATGTACGGTGGTTGGCGTGGTGTGCCAACCCGACCGGCCGAGTGGGCGTGGCAAGAAAATACAGTTTGGCCCGGTGAAAACCTTGGCCGTAGCTCAGAATCTTCCAGTGGTTCAACCCGAGAAGATGAAGGATCCCACCTTTTTGGAGACTCTGCGGACCTGGGATCCTGATGTGATCGTGGTGGCTGCGTATGGGCGCATCCTGCCCCAGGTTATCCTGGATCTTCCCCCAAAAGGCTGTCTGAACGTGCATGGCTCTCTCTTGCCCAAATATCGTGGTGCCGCTCCCATTCAGTGGGCGGTTATCAATGGCGAATCTGAAACGGGCGTGACGATTATGGTGATGGATGCCGGCATGGATACCGGCGCCATTCTCGAACAAGCGGTAGTGCCTATTTCTCCAGAAGATACTGCAGGGGAGGTGGCAAGCCGTATGGCCGAACTGGGTGGAGGCCTCCTGGTTTCGACTCTTCAACAATGGATGGCTGGGACGATTGACGCTCACGCCCAAAACGAATCAGAAGCCACCCTAGCGCCAATACTCAAGAAAGAAGACGGACTTTTGGATTGGCATCAATCCGCCATTTGCTTGGCGAATCGCATTCGGGGATTATCCCCATGGCCGGGTGGCTATACGTTTGTGAATGGGGAGCGATGGGGGATTTGGGAGGTACGGGTTGAGGAGACTGAAGAAACGGGCTTTCCCGATATTCAGCCTGGCTCACCACAGAAACCCGGGACTATCGTTGATATTTCGAAGCAGATGATTCGAGTACAAACCGGTAAGGGGATCTTGCACCTTTTGGAAATTCAGCCGGCGAATAAGAAACGAATGTCCGTGGGCAATTACCTGGCCGGACATCGTCTAGAAGTTGGGACGCTGTTGAGCCCGCCCCAAGTTTCCCAAGACGCCTCTTCCGGGTAAAACCCGCAGCCGGGGACAAGCCGTTTTTTAACAGGGGGATCGACAAGCTAAGGCGTGATTCAATAGAGGAGTAACGTATGACTGAGCAAGAAACCGAATTACTGTCGTATATTCAAACACAAATAGAGGCGATCACCACGATTCATGCTGAAGCAGAGAAGGCCCTGAATGCGGTGCAGGGGAAAGACCATGTCACGAAATGGAAACGAAAAGTGGTGGAGGGTCTTGCGCCTCATGTCAGTCCACAATATCTTCAGCACATCACCAAGGAATGGTTAGAAACCAACTATTTTGTGGGCGATGTGTTTGATGAATTGGCGGATGAAGTGGATATGTGCCGCCGGCATCTCAAGAAATTGGCAAAAGATATTCAGACGTCGGGCATTCCCTGAGATGATTTGGTCGGGTGTCTCGTCTATGGTCTCACCTTCTTCTCGGCCTATTTGATGGCCAATCTTCCTCCCTCTCCTCGTAAACGGCTGGGGCAGCATTTTCTGATTGATCCGAATCTGCTCCGGAAAATCGTCAGTCTGGCAGACATCCAGCCTACCGATTCGGTCTGCGAAATCGGACCCGGTGGCGGGGCGCTGACCGGCTTGTTGTGTCAATCGGCCCAACGCGTGTTGGCATTAGAGGTTGATCCACGGATGGTTGAATTTTTGAAAACGGAATTGGCTGAGTATACTAATCTGAATGTCCAAGAACAGGATGCGCTGAAGTATCCATTCGACCAGCTTTCACCGTCGACGATCGTCGTCGCGAATCTTCCCTATAATATTTCGACACCCATCATGTTTCGGCTCTTGGAGGCGCAGCAGAACATTACTCGGATGGTCTTGACCATCCAATTGGAAGTGGCGCAGAGGTTAGTGGCCAAACCGAGTACCAAAGATTACGGAGTGTTGTCCGTCATGGTCCAACATCTGGCTGATGTGAAATTTGGCTTTAAAGTTTCCAGGAAATGCTTTCGTCCAGTCCCGGATGTGGATTCCGGGGTGGTGCGACTGGATATTCGTCAGGATGCCCAAGAAAATCGAGAAGACCTTGCCCATTTTCAACGGACGGTGCGGGCGGCTTTTGGGCAACGCCGCAAAACCCTCCAGAATGCCTTCCGATCTGCGGGCCTTTCTGATCAATCTTTGCAACAGGCTGAACACGTCACCGGCATCTCCCTCACCCGTCGTGCAGAGACCCTTTCCGTCCAAGAGTTTCGGAATTTGAGCAGGACATTTCCTTCTTTTTGAACTCCGTTCCCTAAAATATCCATTCTATGTTTTCGGTTGGAATGGCCTAAGGGTTGTTTGCTCGATAGAAACCCTTATGGTACGATTTTTTGTATGAGTATTTTCCCGAGTAAAAAGGTCACAAAAAATAAGAAGCCTCCTCAAGAAACCTCTTCGTTAACCGTTCAAATTGCAGGGA
>JAOUQB010000469.1 GCA_029879555.1 Nitrospirota bacterium
CCATGCCCGTGATACGCCGTACCATTCTCTAACTCCCTCATGACCCCTTGAGTGAGAATCCCAACATTGGGAGTCTTGAATAATGAGGATATCAAGCGACAAATTTGACCAAGAAGATGTTGCATGCCAGAGGCCTCAGGTCTGTTCAAAAAAGTCCGTCCAGCAAGGCCACAGTCAGTTTTTCACGCGGAGCGCACATCCGATACATGAGCACGGAAAATTGGCGAGAACGCCGCTGGCGGATTTTTTCAACAGACCCATATTCTAAGCAGGAGCACAACCATGGATTTTTCACAGGTGGCCAGCACGTTGGACCATTTTTTCACGTATCCCCTTTTCACGATAAATCAAACTCCGATTACGTTATCATCGTTAACGTTCTTCGTGTTCATCATGGGGCTGTTTTGGATCATGAACACGATCCTCCGCCGGTTTCTCCGCAACCAACTCCTAAAACGATCAAAGTTGCCGGTGGCGACCCAATACACCGTCACCAGGATTATCCAATATGTCCTTCTTTTTGTGGGAACCATCATTGCATTCCAGGTCATCGGCGTGGATCTCAGCGGATTGGCGGTGATTTTTGGATTTCTCTCCGTGGGAATTGGATTCGGCCTTCAAAACCTCACGTCCAATTTCATCGCCGGACTCATGTTGTTATTTGAACAACATATCAAGGTAGGAGACCGCATTACCGTCGGGGACACGGAAGGAGATGTCACCGAAATCAATATCCGTTCAACCACGATTCGCTCGCTCAATAATATCGCGATCGTCGTTCCCAATTCAGAATTTATCTCAGCCACGGTTATTAATTGGTCTCATGGCGATCCGAAAACCCGCCTTGAAATTGATGTTGGCGTCTCCTATAACTCTGACCTGGATATGGTCCTGCGCTCGCTGCTGGAAGCCGCAACAGAACACCCACTGACGTTGTCTCACCCAGAGCCCAAAGCTTGGCTATTGAGTTTTGGAGATTCCGCATGGAATATGCGTTTATTAACCTGGGTGGGAGACCCTCAAGGCCGTCGGGACATCATGTCTGATATCAATTGTGCGATCGTGAAAAAATTCAGACAAAATGGAGTGGAAATTCCATTTCCCCAAAGAGACCTGCACGTCCGAAGCCCCTTACCCCTTCCTCTTTCTTCTATGAGCACCTAATTCTCTTCATAAAATGAAAAAATAATTGCGACAGGCCTTCACGTCAATGGAGTCGTAGTGGTTCTCGAACAGGCAGGAAGGGAATTCGCTCAAGATGAGGCGTGAACCACTTATCACGGCTTGGGCTAAGCAAGCAGACTGAGACCAAAATTTTTCGGTGCCAGGATTTCCAATATTCTTTTAAAGGAAGCGGTGCAGATAGCTAGACGAAAGCAAAAATACCTCGAAAACTAGGAATTACCTCTATAGTGTTTTGACTATCAATTGCGCTCTTCATTCTCACCTTTCGTTCCCCTTCGGAACAAAACCCTCAAGGGCGAGGGAGTTTGGGTATATTTTCGTTGAAAATTAAATGACTCTAGACTAGCAGCATCTCATCCAGGGACGATCAGCCACCCTTCCCCGGCTTTCGCTCAATGGTCGGCAATCAGGATGATCGAAGACCAAAGGTCAAAATTGCCTGTTCACGCCGTTACAAAAGCCAGACGGGACTCTTTACCCGCCTACAACCTTTTTGCCGTGCTTGACCAAGTCCTCAACCGTTTCTTTCGCATCTTCAGTCCATTCTTCCATCCGCTCACTGGCATCAAGAGCCATATCGTGAAGTTGCCGTCGCGTGCGACTTCCGGATTGTGGTGCCAATAACAACCCACAGACTAACCCAAATGCCGACGCGGAGAGTAACGCTACAAGACCCACGGTAATACGTTTTGGGGTATAGAATGTTTGTTTTTCCATGATCATCAATTTCCTACTGTTCTTAATCTTCCTTGTTGTACACCCATCCCAAAGATATCTCTCAAGAGCCCCTTGAGATTTTTGAGCGTATTGGCAAAACCTTAGTGCTTACCAATCGGTTTCTTCGGGTCAATCTTTGGTTGTTCCTTCTTTGGAATACCAGAAGTCACTGGTTTACCCGGCTCTATTTTGTGGACATTTGCCTTACTCGTATTCATCTGTCTTCCCCCCTCCCTTATTGGTTAGAAAATTATGGCTACTCAACGAGCACATTAGCGAGCAACCTCCATGCCATTATTTCCTTAACCAGATATGTAGGAAAGTTCAATCTAATAGTAAAAAAAATCGAAGCATCTTTCTCTTCAAGGATTCTAAATCAAGACATCTTGTCCGCCAAAAAGACAAACTGTCTTTTCGAGTAATCACATTCGTAGCCTCCAATACCCCGTCGGGTGCGCTCACCAAGAAAATTTGAACAATACGAATGAGTTACGGGCAGCCGATTTAAGAGACTCGGGCCTGCCTATGAAATTCATGATGGAATGCCTTTTGCTCTTTCCCAACTACATCAACCGCAGGATGCACGGACCAGAATAGAACCTGTAGGAAAGAGTCAGAGAAAGGAAGAAGATGATGAAAACGATTCTTATTGTTGACGACCAACCTGAACTACGATTGTTCTTGCGACTTGTGCTGGAAGAAGAAGGGTTTCAATGTCTCGAAGCGAATGATGGCGAGATGGCCATCCAAATGCTAACTGATGATTCTTCCGTGGATCTAGTGGTCACGGATTTCCAGATGCCTCGCATGCACGGGCTCCAACTGCTGAATCAATTGATGACTCAC
>JAOUQB010000470.1 GCA_029879555.1 Nitrospirota bacterium
AAGTCTATGCGATTTTGTATTATTTGGATGTGACTGTTGATGTGTGGACATCCATTTCCATTGCGGCACTCACGGTCTTTATTAAAGGGGGAACGTTTTTTATTCCCGGCAGCCTGGGGGCTCAAGAAGGGGGCTATACGCTGTTGCTTATGAGTTTTGGCTATACGGAAGTAACCGGGATCACGTTTGCGTTGATTCGCCGGTTGCGGGAAATTCTTTGGATTGTCATCGGGTTAGGGTGTTTGATGTTGTTGAAAGGGAAGGATGTCCCAACGGGACCTGAGCCTTCTTCATCGATGTCGATTGGTTAATTCTGAGTCAGGTCGTCGTTCAATTTTCCCACGCGTCAGACTTGAACTTTGTGATTCTGGTGAGGAATAATGACCCACCATTTTTTTGAAACTGAGGAGGAACGGGTGGTGGATATACAATTAGGAACTAACAAGCTTCGGAATACAAACGGGACCTTTGTTGCTCATGGGAAAGAGCAGTTCCGCATTGAATGGGTGGACGATCAACAAAAGCTGGCGTTGACCATGGGTGTCTTTATGCCGACAGGGACGGAGGTGGCGACCTTAAAACAGAATGCCTGGGAAACCAATCCGAATGACCGGTTCCTCCTGACGAGTACCCCTGAAATGCTGAAAGTTGAAGATACGACGTTGAAAACGACCGTGATGGAAATTCATAAAGTCGAAAATCACACGGTGAACATTCCGGCCGCAAAATTCTATACCTCCAAAGGAACACTCTCCGAAATCTCTGCTGAATGGTGGCGCGTCGGCAATAAAATGGAACTGACCGGCATCGACGCCGACCTCGAAGGCGGCGGCATCGAACTCCCCGAATAAGCCCCAATTCTCCTCCTATCCGTCATTCCCGTAAGGTGTTGGCGGGAATCCATCCTGTTTTTCCTTCTGGGTGAACTTATTCCGACCTCCTATTGTGAACTGAAATAATTCTTTATTTTCCACCTCGATGTGTGGTCCTTTTGTATAGTGGGTCCCGAAGGGCACGACCCTGAATTGAACAAAACGATTAGAAATCGTTGACGCTTCATTCGGTCTCATCAGATAAGGTTCGCCAGTTGATGAGAGCGTCCGCCTCTTGGACCGGACGGCAGGCGCCTGGCGAACCATCCCTGCCCACTAGGCCTTGTTGTTCTTTACAAAGCCGACCCGCAGACCGATAACGAATTGACTAGGTCCAATTAGTACCCGTTGAAGAAGCTAGAAATATTTGGTCAGTCTTGTCTTAGCAACAACTGTGAAGATGACGATGCAAAAGTGTTTATTAATCATTATCTTTGTTGGATTGTTGAGTGCATTCACAAATCTGATCGGAGGTGATCTGGCTTTTTCTTCAGAGTTTGACAGTTCTGGTTCCGCATTTTCTTCCTCTGAAATTATCAAACCAAAAATTTCTCGGGATACCTATTACAAGGTTGAGGGGCCTGTTTCCGGGTTTCGTGCGCTACGGGTAACTGCTGCCTCCTATCCACAGGAATTTTGGGAAAACCGAGTGGTGATGTGGATTGTCACACAGCAATCGGTGTATTGGAGTGGCTTTGTTACGGCAAGGCTGTTCTGGTGGCCGTTTGTGAAGTTATTGGGCGGATGGGATGGGATGGGAATCCGGGCTGTTAATTTCCTTCGATCGTGTTCCATGACATTCCTAATAGTCAGTGTTTAGGTATATTTGTGCTTATTCCGAAAGAAGCGGGCAGTCCCCTTCGGGTCGGTGAAAAAACTCTGGGAATTTCACAAATGTCTTTTCTAAAAGTCACCCTTTCACTAATTGTTTTGGGGACGTTAGTTATACCGCTTGGGTACCTTGTGTGGACTTTTAAGATCTCTCCGATGAAGTCAGTGGCTTGTACGGTTGTCAAGCATGAAGTTCTGGCCGTTGACCCCTCACCGCGAAAGGTTTTCCCAGGGAAGTTAACGATCCATTTTGAATATCAATACGAAGGATCGAATTATGTTTCAGTATCCTCTGTTGGTGATTTTGAAAATAAAGAAAAATTAGAGTGGTTGCTAAAAAAGTCCCCAATCGGGTCCCAACACGATTGCTGGGTGGATTCCAATGACCCGACCAAACTTGTGAAGTTTCCCTTTCCGTACACCGTATTTTATGGAGCTATTCTTGGAGGAGTCGGTCTTCTGGTGTTCTGTGGATCGTGGACCTTTTCGTGGCTCTTTCCTTTAGGGTTGGGACGTGACCCAAAAACTACGATTGAAAAAATTTCTCAAAGCGAGGTCAAGCATCGAATTGAGAAACGGTTCCAGGCGTCTCTGCAAGAATTAAAACTTTTAGGATTTAAAGAATATTGTTTTTATTGGGAAATATCTGCCCCATTTTATCTCATTTCTAATTTCGTTATGTTTCTGGCAATGTGTACGAAAAAAGAGGTCATTGAAATTCGATCTTCTCTGCGTATTGCGAGGGGCTATCCTCTTTTGGAACTTCCCAATCAGGGAACGTTTGCGGTGGTCCATGCGCTTGAAAGTCAATTCTTGACGTTATTTACAGATGGAACATTGTTAATGACCGGGACAGAAGGGCGGATTAAAGACTTCGTCGACGAAAATTTCCAGGTCCATCGGCAGGGCGCAACCCAAACTGTGGAGGCCGCTTGGGGCCAACATCAAATTCGTGTTGAATCATTCAAGGCAGAGGGGAAACGGCTAAAAGAGAATATCAATTTTTCAGATTATGCAGACATTTTCACAATCGTAAAATGTATC
>JAOUQB010000471.1 GCA_029879555.1 Nitrospirota bacterium
CTCTGGTTCTTGGTGAAATGGATACAGGCCTGCTGTCTATATCGTCTCTCTAAGCGCCTATCTAAAGGGTTCTTATATATTTTTTCCGAACACGCATTCCATAGAGAACCAGGGACATGGCTTTCACAACATATAGTTAGGGGTCTGTGAAAAGGACTGCTCCCATGGCTTGGGTTATGGTTGCAAGGCCCACCTACAGAAAACAGGTTTTCAAGTAGGTTTTACTCAATCGCATCTCAGGGTAATGCCCAACCAAAAATGAGCTTTCTTCGCTCCATTGTCTGTGGATCAGTGGGTCTGAGGTTAAGGGGTTGTTTCCCTATGGCGTACCATAGGATTTCCGTTTGCCGGTTCTGTAAGAAAGAGGTGCGCTGGAATAAGGAATGATGTGTAGATGGGGGGGATGACCAATTCAGGATTGGTTATTGGACGGCTTGGAGGGTGATCTTGATGGTGCGGGTTTTGTTGTTGCGGCGGAGGCTTAATTTGATGCGGTCGCCGACATTGTGGCGATCTAAGATGGTAGCCAGGTCGTCAAAGTTGCGAACGGGGTCTCCGTCTATGGCGGTGATGATGTCGCCTAACCGAATCCGTCCGGACGGTAATTCTTCTAAGCTGGTTAATCCGGCTTTATCGGCGGCGCTGTCCGGTTGTACTCGGGCAATGATGATGCCTTCTATGCCCCAGCGCTTGGCCATAGCATCGGGAATGAGAGAGATGCCCAGTCCTGGGCGAATGACTTTCCCATATTGAATGAGTTGGGGCACGATGCGTTTGACGATGCCCACGGGGACGGCAAAGCCAATCCCGGCAAACGCCCCACTGGGGCTGACGATTTGTGTATTGACGCCGATCAATTTGCCAGAGCTGTTGAGGAGCGGCCCGCCGGAATTGCCGGGATTGATGGCGGCATCGGTTTGAATGACGCCTTCGATGGTTCGGTTGTTCACCGATTTGATGGATCGGCCTAACGCACTGACCACGCCGGTGGTGAGGGTATGATCCAGTCCAAACGGATTGCCGATCGCCAACACGTGTTGTCCGACGAGGAGATCGGTGGAGTTGCCAATATCGAGGGGGTTGAGTTCCTGTTTGCCGGCGTTGATTTGTAAAACGGCCAGATCGTGATCGGGATCGAGGCCGATGACGCGGGCATCGTGCGTGGATTGATCGTCTAACACGACTTGAATTGAGTCGGCTCCATACACTACATGAAAGTTCGTGACGATGTGCCCTTCGGTGTTCCAAATAAATCCTGAGCCAGAGCCTTGGGGGACTTCAAAGGTATTGAGCGACCAGAAGTCGCGTCGAAGCGCGGTGTTGGTGATATAGACGACGGACTTGGCGGCTTTTTCGAAGACGCTGATGGTATTGCGTTCATCGGCACTCAGCGATTGATCGTGTGTGAGATGAATGGCCGGATTCTTTTTTTCGTGCGCCGAAGCTGATTGCGTGTCGCCAGGAACGTTGATCGGAATGAGGACTGCGGCGATCAAGATGATCAAAAGGTCACGTGGGATACGGACAGGCATATGGGGGATCTCAGGCTTGGGCAACCAGGGGAGTGGGTGTGTTCATGAATGAGGCGTTGTCATGTTTCTGATGCTTATTCCCCGATGATTTGGATGACAAGGTCTCGCGTTCGCGCACGGGTATCGAAATCTATCAAGACAATTTGTTGCCAGGTGCCTAAGGTGAGTGCGCCTTGCACGACAGGCACGGTGAGCGATGGGCCTTGCAGTTGGCCGCGTAAATGGGAATGTCCGTTGTCTTCGCCGGCATTTCGGGTATTGTGTTCCCAATCTTTTTTTGGCGGAATGATCTCATTCCAAAATTTTTGGGTATCGGCTCGAATGCCCGGTTCGTCTTCAATGATCATGACGCTGGCAGTGGTATGTTTCACAAACAATGTTACGGTGCCGTTGGTAATGCCAGACTTTTTGAGCGTCTCTTGCATGGCTCCGGTGAGATTCTCCATGAGGGCATCCCCCTTCATGGGCACGCTCAGCAAGTGGGTGGACACTGGCATGGTTGGGCTAGGCGGCCACTGAGGTCAGGTAGCGTTGTTCTGCGGGGGAGAGTGTGCCCCCACGCGCTTGTCGAAGGATGGTGGTGAATTGGCCTTCCCGCGTTAACCGACAAATCGTTCGAAAGACTTCCTGACTCACAATGTGTTGCTTTGTGAGTTGGCGCAAATAGCTGAAGGCGGCCTGAAAGCTTTCTTCAGTGCGTGCGTAATAATCTTTTCCGCGGCGATGGTTACTATAGGCTTCCAGTTGTTCGCAGGCCACGAGGATTTCTCCGAGTTGATGTGTCCAGGCCGGGGCGGTGTCTAATTTTTCCGGATAATAATAATAGAGCATGATGCGTTCCATCCACGGGGCCCAATCGATTTCCAGGATATGCAGGGTGGTCTTGACCGGACGCAGGCACTGTTTGAGGCGTCGCGCAAAACCCAATCGCATGGCAATGTGATCTTTGACGGCCGGGGTGAGTTTCAGGCCTTGTTCCAGGAGATCATGTTTGTAGCGTTGCATAAAGGCTTGGGCTTCTTGTCCGTAGGGCGTGTCGGGATGTTTGGCGCGCCATTCTCGTGGTCGGGTGGGAATGCCTTCTTGTTTGGCCCATGACCAGATGGTTCCGAACAACTTGGCATCCAGTCCCGCCCGACCCATATCATGCAGTAAACACGCGGCTTCAAACTGCTTGAGTCGTGCGAGTGGATGGCCTCATGCGACCGCGA
>JAOUQB010000472.1 GCA_029879555.1 Nitrospirota bacterium
TGGTGGCATGACCTGTTTAGACGCCATGAAAATGGCGGAAGAGTTTTATCAAAAAGACTTTGAGCCGTGGGCCGTTCGGGTGAATGCCCGTGAGCATGTCTTTCTCTATATTTCTAAATTTGGGACAAATTACCTCCCACAAATTTATGCCCTGGAAGCGGGGAAGGAAGAACCCCGAACGGATGGGGTTCAAGGTCTTGTCACTTGGCCGGTGGCGCATGGCCCAGCCGAAAAAGATGGGTCTGGAGAATCGGGTATGTCTCGAGTTGTGAGCCACGCGGCTCCCTAAATCGAATGCTCAGCCGGTCCGTGATGAATCATGTTTCGTTCTGAGTACGGATATCTCTAGGTAGGGAAAATTTAAAGGGGAGGGTAGCTAATTGTTGTGGGGAGTATTCAAGTAGGTCAGGAGTAACTGATAGGCCGCTTGAATTTCTTTGGTTTTTGCTTCTCCTTTTTTATACATTTCCATGTATTTCCCAGGGTTGTTGGTGAGCCCCGCATAACGCGAGGGATACCAGGTTCGACGAGCTTCCTCATAACGTTGAGCGAGTGTTTCGCGTGAGAATGGTGTGGTGAGATTGAATAATTGCAGGGCTTCATGAAGCGCGGTGGCTGGTGAAGGATTGCTGGAGGTCATGAGTAGATGGGCTCTTTAAGGGTAAGTGTTTCCATTAGTGTAAGTTTTTCAAATGGTAGGCCTTCCTGTCAATTAGGTTCCAGAGGTCATGTTGAAAATGTCTCCTGAACTTCCCTTCTTAGAGGCTCCCAAGTTATTCGCGAAGCAGAACTACCGGGATGTGTTGAAGCGGGAGATGGATGCCGGAAAGATCCCGCTGAGTCTTGGGAAAGCCTGCCCGGTTAAATGTGAATTTTGCTATGAATTGGATCATTCCTATCGTGAAACACTGGATCCTCCAAAGACGACGCAGGAAGACTGGGAGTTTATGCTCAACTATATCAATTCCCGTCCAACGGACCCGTTACAGTTTTGGTGCTTAGGCGGGAATGAATTTATGGAATGGACGGATTTGTTTCTGCATCCTAAAGCCATGGAATGGCTGGAAGATTTCTTGATACATACGGATAAAAATGTGCAATTCTTTACAGTGGGATTTGTGCATGTCCCGAAGATTCATCGTTTGGTTGAGCAATACCCTGGTCGGATTAATTTTGAATTATCGGTGATTACGCTTGGTGAGTATCGACAAAAGCTTATGCCCCATGCTCCCTCGGTGAAACATTTGATGAAAGTGCTGGATGGTCCAGCTGTCTCTTCGGCTAACTTTTATGCCTTTGATCAAAATACCATGTCTGAGGATGCGACCACCATTTCTAAAATCAATTCCAAGTGTGTGTTGTGGATGGGCTGTCTGACGCCGGTGGGTGGTATTAATGAATCAACCAAGACCATTATGCGGAAAGGTCGACAATACCTGCCGGTCGAAGCTGAGAAAATCTATGATGCCGGTCTTCCGAATTCCACGACGATTCATACCGAAGCGTACGTCACGGCCTTTCTTAATCGACGGCGTATCATTAGTCTCTTCGATTCTTTAGAGCTGGAAAAACGGGATCCCGTTGTGATGGCGGGGAGTGTATATCGTATTTTAACGATGTTTCGAAAAAAGCGCGCTAAGTTTTTACACGTCCCAAATGCGACGCTGGGTGGAGATTCCGACTGTACTGTGTTGCTAACCCTGGACGATATTGCGAAATGTCTGACGAATGAAAAATATATTTACATCCCACAATGTATTGTTGAATCTGGCCGAGGTTCCGGGCGGGATATTGCGGGAGTGCATATAGACGAATTTATGAAAAAGACTGGCGTCAAGGTTCGATTGCTGCGGAAAATCGATACGAAGTTTGCCAATAACCGCTTGTATCGGAATGGTTCTTTACAGAATTATGTGGAAGACTATGTGCGAAACCCGCTTACACGTTCCTATGAAAGTCTTTCTCTTACTGCCTAAAGAGAGTAGCCGTTTTCGGTGTATTGTTGAGGGGGATCATTCGCTTTTCCCACCGTACCCTTAATAGAGTCTTGATGGAATTTTCTCGAAACTGGATTCAGTTTTATCAGGTGGATGTCTTTACCAATGAACCATTTGGAGGGAATCCCCTTGCCGTATTTCCTGATGCAGGCGAATTGTCTGATCGAGAGTTTCAGCAGATTGCTCGTGAGATGAACCTTTCGGAAACGGTGTTTGTTTTGCCACCGACCGATGCTGGAGCTCACGCGAAAATTCGCATCTTTACCCCCTCTCAGGAAATTCCATTCGCTGGGCACCCTGTGCTTGGGACCTTCTATGTGTTGGGACTGCTTAAGCGCCTTTCTCTTCTAGAGCCTGTAACTAAAATTTTCTATGAATGCCATATTGGAGTATTTCCCCTTGAGCTGATTATTCTGCAAGGGCAGATTGAACAGGTTGTGATGTCTCAACCAGCTCCTCAATTTCTTGAAGTGGTGAACGAGATCGAGACGTTGTACGAATTGGCCAAGGCTTTAGGGGTACACAAGGCACAAATTACGGATTCGCACTTTCCTGTGGAAGTAGTATCAACGGGATTGCCGGTTTTAATTGTGCCGATCCGAACCTTGACGGCTGTGAAGTCCATGCAAGTGAATCATGATGCCGTTCGAGAGGTCTGTGCCAGGTTAGGCACAAATGGTATCCTGGTATACACCACAATGACTCTCGAAGAAGAGGCCACA
>JAOUQB010000473.1 GCA_029879555.1 Nitrospirota bacterium
TTCCTCTGTCTGGACAATGTCGCCAATGGGCACGGCTTCCGGTGTGCCACTCGCCACCGTGCGTTGCTTCATGGCCGAGGCCTCTCGCTGCACTTCCTCTCGCAAGGAGTTCCATTCGGCACATTCAGGACACCGGCCACTCCAGCGAACTCCCTGGAACCCACATTCCTGGCACACAAATCGTGTTTTAGGTTTGGCTGCTTTGATTGATGTTTTCTGTGCCATACGACTCTGTGAAATTAGAGATGCCGACGGACCCGCGACCAATCGTTCAAGACAATCGCTCGTCGAGGGAATCGTTCGTCATGACCGGGAAGGGGCAGAATAATCGCCTTCAAACGGTTTTTGCCCAAGACTTCAGCGAAGTCTGCAGTTCGCCCAATCCCTCCGCTGACGTTTTCCCAACCTTCGTGTTGAAGCCCCTCTAAGAGCTCATCCAACGCGATGTCCGTTTTGGGAAGGGTCCGAATCATCCCTGGAGGAAATTGTTGCGTGCGAAGCCACACTTGAATGGCCTCTAACCGGCCTTTGCCCGTCCGATCGACGTACACCAGATTATAGTAAAACTCCGCAAGCTTTTTTAATTCCGCCGGAGCCGCCTCCGAGGGTTTACCAAGGACCAATCCAGGATCTGGAAACAGTTCCGGTGGCGGCGGCTCGGTTTCCAATTCCCCTTCGACCAGTACAGCCAAATCCACGAGCAAAAGTGGTCGCCGCCGCTCCCAAGACAACACAACCCCCGTGCCTTCAACGACGTCCGCCTTGGCCGCCGTCGCCCACCGCGCACGCAGGGCTAAATTTCCCCGCATTTTTGGAGCAAACTCCAATTTCGCCCATCCCTGTGCATCCGTGTTGGCCTTCCCCAACGCACGTCCTTGAAGAAAAAATTCCACTGGCTCATCAGGCAAGCCCTGTTCGCCTTCGGGTCCCTCTTCCGTCAGACGTGCTTGGAGGAACACCGCCTTACCCGGAAAGGTGAGTGCATCCGTCACATACAATTCAAGCCCTCGCGCTTCAGAACGAACGTCAACTGGCAAGACCGTGCACAGGCCCAGAACACTCACCGCAATCACGATCCATTGATGGTACATTTTCATATCCTGGCCACGACCATTTCCCTACAGTTTCAGTTAAAAGAGTCCTCGTCCACGTTTCCCAAAAGAAAACGCATCGACCCCGGAAAAAATGGCGAGTTGAATATAAAACAACCAGCCCATAGGCCAGAAAAACTTCGCCACCACCAGTAAGGCGACGCCACAGACCAGAAAGACATGCGCCCGTTTCGCACCTAAATAGAGATGCCCCATGCCCGGCAAAATAGATAGAAACGCCGCCCCAATTCCGTTGAGCGTTTTATCACGTTCATCCATGTGCTATACCCGTGGACCAGTTGAATATTTCGCACAAGAGACCTGTGGAGGCCCTAGAATGAATTCATGTCAGAGCCGGAGGGAATAATCAAAACACTCATCCAGCAAGGCCGCAGACCTTTTGATGCGCGAAGCGTCTGTGCAGTACCTGGGCAGGCCCACATAGCCAGAACACCGCTGGTGGGTTTTTCCAACTTTCCCTCGTGGCAAACCATACCATGCCCCCCCATGGAGTGCTACTTGCCTGAAAAGAGGTGAGAGGACTGCATGGATTAGGTGGGAACCCAAAGAGATGGTGCCTTGAAATTCACTGGCATTGTTTTCCACAGAGGCTTCGAGAGTCGGGATGTTTAAAAAATTCTCGCTGAAAGCTAGGAAATTCAAGGAGTATTTATTCACCATTCGCCATGAGATAAGACCATCGCGAGTAAAGGAGAATGACCAATGAAGCAACAGAAGGGTGGATAATCAACAAACAAGCCCGCAATGTTACCGGATCATCAAGGAGAATGTTCATGAGGAGTGATCGGATCGCTAGAAAATCCCTGAAATTCAAGTCACACGGCAGACAAGGCCTCAAGCAGCCGCTTCAAGCGATGCATGCGGTGATCGCCTTTCTTCAATTCGTTCAAGAGCAACGTTTCTAAAAAACTCACATCAATAGGTTCTTCGATTTCTCCGGCAAACCGCAGAAACTCGAGGGTGTCTTCCAGATCAGATTCAGAAAGTCTCGGGAGCTTCAATTGAATGAAAAGATTCACATTGGGACGAGAGACATGGAAATCGCCTTTCGAATACATGCGGACGAGGTTGCCCTCAAACCCAGGGATCTTTCGCACAAAGAACTCGGCGGCCGTATTGACCGCTTCACTAGGTAAAGACAACGACTCAGCAATCTCCATCAATTCAAGTTGCCATTCGCCCGCTCGCAGTGAGGTGGTGGCGAGGTCAATATCAACGGTGGCACGAATAGGCCGACCCAGATACGGCAAAACGGAACCACCCAGCACAATCCAATCACCGGAGAGTTTCTCTGATGCGCGTTCAAAGAACTGATCAAGGAGTTTTTTCGAAATCGCGCTCATAAGAATGTGCTGATTTGAGCCAGAGCCAAGCGCTTCAATTTAATATGCTGACCCTCGATCACCGTCGGCAGTACACGCTCAACCATCGGGCACTTGGCACAAAGCTCTTGGTAAAAGCCCTGATAATGGAGTTTGAGCGCCAGTAGCGTTCCGATGAGGGCCTCTTTTTTACGATAAAAGTCTGGCAAATGCCCTTCTTGTTCGAACGAAGAGCAGGCTCGACACATAGCCATGAAAAAGTGTTCTCTCGTTTTCCGCACGTG
>JAOUQB010000474.1 GCA_029879555.1 Nitrospirota bacterium
CAACTGGATGGGAGAAAAGCTCAAAAAACTTGATGAAATGAAATCAGAATTTTTGGCGAATATTTCCCATGAATTGCGGACACCGCTTGCCTCTATTCGAGAAGGCTCTCAATTGTTGCTTGATGGAATTCCGGGAGAATTGACCAATGATCAACGAGAAACGCTTTCAATAATTTCCGACAGTAGTCAACGATTAAATCAGTTAATCAGCAATCTGTTGGACCTTTCCAGGATGGAGGCTGATATGGTGGCCTACAATTTCCATCCAACCGATCTGAATCGATTAGCTGCTCGTTCAGTTGAGAAAGTAAAATTTCTTGCTGATCGAAAAAATATCCATATGAATATGGATTTCATTCAAGACAAAATAAAAATTCAGGAAGTTGACGGACAGCGCTTGGAGCAGGTCTTCGAAAACTTCCTTTCTAATGCCATAAAATTTAGCCCTGAAGGATCCACTATTTCCATTCGTTCAAAAGCCGATTCTGATCATACAGGCATTCATTTTATGGTTGAGGATACTGGACCAGGTATTCTTCAGGAAGATTTGCCACATGTGTTTGAACGCTTTTATCAAGGAAGAACGCAAGTTGGGCGGGCCTATGTGGGAAGTGGAATTGGCTTAGCCTTGGCAAAGCGCGTGATTGAAGATCATGGTGGGACCATCTGGGCTGAAAGTGTGTTGGGAAAGGGGACAGCTCTACATTTTATTATCTCCCCCAAAAACCCTTCAAAGATCGTGCATTAATTTCAACTCAAATGACAAAATTTCAAAGGGAGAAGCTTCACTCATTTCACGTTGCGACGATTATTGCCTTGATCCTCTCCTTGCCCGCTTGCACGGGGACCAATTGGAATGCGGAAAGGCCAGTTGAATTGTATACGGTTTCATCGAGTAATCTGGCCCAGATTTTAAATCCTGAAGCCGAGGATGTTCCGTACTTCAAGGCGATTGCAGAGGAGCAGGAAAAGCAGCTGACGTTATGCAAGGATGATGATACCTGTCGTAGTGTCCACTTCCTTCGTGGGTTATCTGCTTTATATGAGAATCGTGAGCTGGCGGCCTTGCATTTTCGAAAAGTCGTGGCTTCACGACCCAATAGCACATTAGCCGGCGAGAGTCGTTTCTGGTTATGGTTCTTAGATGTCATGAATACGCCAAACAGTGCAGGGCTCACCTCGCACGAACTTATTAAGCGATTAACTCGTGAGATTGTGGGTAAAGAACTCTCGATTCATGAACTCAGTGGACAGGTTGAAAATTCTTCTGTCGATAGTCTCAAAGTGAAGGTGGCCGCTCAAGATGAAATCGCCAAGACATTGAACCAAACAATCATGAATTTAACTAAACAGCTTGATCAAGTAAAAAAAGAACAGGTCCAACGACAGGATATTCAGCAGGCGTTGAAGGTCAGCGAGAAAAAGGTCGAAGAGCTGACGAATCAACTCGAAGCGTTGCGGCGAATTGATCAGGAAATTCGAGAAAAAGTGCCTCCAACTCGACCTTCAGAAAAAATGACGCCGAGTCCAGAGCAGGTTCAACCGGTGGAGAGCAATGGGCCTCTTTCTCAAGAAAGCAAACCCTAAAGGAGCACACATGTCTGACGAGCGTATTCTGGTTGTTGATGATGATCCGAGTTTATTGACATTACTCAAAATGCGACTGCATTCCATGGGTTTTGCCGTCACGGCCTGTGGAACGGGTGAAGATGCTCTGCATTGTGCACAAGAAGACCCCTATGATTTTGCCATTCTTGATCTTCGATTGCCGGATGCTGATGGGTTGGATCTCATGGAAGAGCTGCGTCAACACCAAACCAATCTGCCGGTACTCATTTTGACGGCTCATGGATGTATCCCCAATGCGGTGCAGGCCATGAAAAAAGGGGCCTATGGTTATTTAACGAAGCCCTTTGATGATAAAGAATTACGGGAGAGTATTGATAAAGCGCTCACAACCAAGCGGATGAGTCAGGAAATCCAACGGCTGCAGTTACTTGTGAATGAACTCTATGGGTTGGAGAATGTAGTGGCTCGTAGCCCGCAAATGCATGCAGTCCTTCAACAGGTGGCACGTGTGGCGAAAACGGATACGACCGTGTGTATCTCCGGGGAAACCGGGACAGGGAAGGAAGTGATTGCCCGTGTCATTCATTGCAATAGCCCACGAGCCTCAAAGTCGTTTATGGCGGTCAATTGTGCGGCCATTCCAGAAACGCTCTTTGAAAGCGAATTGTTTGGTCATATGAAGGGGGCCTTTACCGGTGCTCATCAAAACAAGCGAGGTCTAATTCAAACGGCAGATAAGGGGACATTATTTTTAGATGAAATTGGAGAAATGCCCCTGTCTCTACAAGGCAAACTGTTGCGTGCCATTCAAAACCGAGAAGTTTTGCCGGTTGGTGGGCAGGTGCCCATTAAGATTGATGTGAGGATTTTAGCGGCCACGAATAAAGATCTAGAGCAAGCCGTCCGGGAAGGTCGATTCCGTGAGGACCTCTATTATCGTATTCATGTCGTTCCCCTTCATCTCCCACCATTAAGAGATCGGCGAGAGGATATCCCTTCATTGGCCCAGTTTTTTCTGAAACGACACGGAGACCATCATCACAAAACAGTGAAAGGGTTTTCTCCGGAAGCGATGCAACGATTACTCACCTACGGGTGGCCCGGCAACGTTCGAGAATTGGAAAATATGATTGAACGTTCCGTA
>JAOUQB010000475.1 GCA_029879555.1 Nitrospirota bacterium
ACTGGCTGCGGCCTTGCTGAACGGACTTTTTTGAACAGACCCGAAGCTACGGATCACATAGGCTTTCCTGGCCAAATGTGCCCTTTGATATCTTCATTATTCAACACTCCCGGTATGCCAAAAAACCCAGCTCCACGGCAAGGCGACAGGGTAGTCAGATGAACCATCGCATTTCAAATCTCCCCTACTCCATTTTCCACAAGCAGAAACTCACATGGTTCCTCAATGGCGAGCGTCTGAAAATTTCAAATTCAAGCATTTCCATAGCTGAATTTGAAATAGATAACCTAAGTATTTTCCCGCTTGCCTTTATTGCCCGAATGAGGGGACTATGGTACACCATGTGTCGTATGAAACTCATGAATTTTTCTCGCTTGAAACCCCTATTCTTCCAGCTCGTTATTTGTTCCCTTTTCATCACAGGCCTTATCGGTTGCGCCACTCTTCAAGCCACACCTTCGTTTGAGATCGGGCAAATTTATCGGGTTTCTGATCAAACGCTTCTGACTGTTGATGACCTTACTCCTCATCTCTTAACTGCCGATGTTATTTTTCTTGGGGAGGAACATTACACCCCGTCCCATCTTGAAGCCGCTATCACAGTTCTCGACCTGCTGCGCAAGCACGAACGCCAACCGGGTTTGGCCATGGAAATGTTGAGTTGGGACGGTCAGCCCGGATTAGATCGATACATGAACAATCCAGAGATGACCGTCCCACAGTTTTTGGAAGAATCACGGTGGAAAGAAAATTGGGGTGGAGAATTTCCAGATTACCAACCTCTCGTCGACTATGCCCGCACATACCAATTGCCCTTGTTAGGATTGAATCCTCCCAGGTCTTTGGTTCGACTGGTCGCGACCAAGGGATTAACAGAAGCCCTGAAGGCACCGGAATTGGCGTCTTGGGCCATGACGAAAGAAGCCACCGATGACCCTGAATATGAATCGCTGATCTTTGAACAAATTACCGCTTGTCACCCCAAATTGCCCGATCATGTGTATCGACGAATTTTTGAGGCTTCTATTATTCGTGATGAAGGGATGGCAACCGTCATTCGAACTTTTCTGGAAAAGCGGCCAACCCACCAGACCCCACTCGTCAGCTATACCGGAGGAGGCCACATTCAATATGGTGTTCCCATCCCCAAACGCGTGAAGCGTATGCAACCGAAGGTCAAAACTGTCACCATGTATTTGGTAGCCTTGGATCCCTCCAAAGAGGAAGAAGTCCGAGCGGAACTCCAAAACGGAATTGCGGATTATCTCTGGCTCACACCCTTAGGTCCAAATGGCCTTCAAGAACGATGTGGATAACGGGTTTTCAACGGCACGCATTTTTTAAAAGAAGGAGAAACTCATGGCTGATCCTATCGTCATTCCACAACGAACGCCCTATGTCATGGACATGGAACCCGGGACGTATTATTGGTGTCAATGCGGCCGATCCAAAACGCAACCCTTTTGCGATGGATCGCACACCGGAACGGATTTATCTCCCATGGAAGTCGAAATTAAAGAAAAAAAGAAAGTGGCGTGGTGTGGGTGCAAACACAGCAAAAAATCCCCATTTTGCGACGGGTCTCATTCTCGCCTCGAACCCTAAAGATCTGAAGGTGAAGAATTTCATTTTGGAATCAGGAGAATCCATGTCATTTCTAAGTAGCATTAATTAATTTAATCTACGTTTTAAGTTTTTTGAAAGCCTGAGTTGCATCTCCGAAATAAAATTGTCTACAATCCGAGGATCTGAGGCAAAGTACCTAATAGAATTGAATAATCGGACCAAGTTTTTTTAGTCAGAAAGTGAGGGTTTTCGTATGAGTCGCATTATCGCATTAACCAGCCTGTTCATGTTGGCCGCTGCTCCAGCCATGGCAAATGCCCCAGGCGGAGGGTATGAAGGCATTACCGGCATGTTCTATGGAACTATTGCCATAATCCTTGCGTATGGAGCCTACGACATCTACAAGACCTAACTCCTGCATTTTCGCACAACACAACAGCCCCTCGAATTTTTTCATGGCCTCTCTTACTGCTGGGAAGAGAGGCCATGAATTTTTATTCTTTTTGAGCCAATTCTTTGAGAACTGGCTCAAGCGTTTCCCAAACATTCTGCACCACAATAGCGTAGCCTTCGGCAGTGGGGTGCAACCCATCCCCTTGGTTTAATTGCCGATGCGTGGCCACGCCTTCCAAGAAAAATGGAATTAAAGGAATTTTTTGTTTATGAGCCAATTGGACAAATAAATCGGAAAACTCTTGTGTATAGGCATCCCCATAGTTCAGAGGAAGGCGCATACCCGCTAGCACCACAATAACCCCTTTGGCCTTGAGCCCTTCAATAATCGCGTTGAGATTGCCAAACGTTTCTTGTAAGGGTTGTCCCCGAAGCCCATCATTTGCGCCAAGTTCCAAAATAACCAATTTCGGTCGGGTTTTCAGAATCCATTCGACTCGTCTGAGTCCTCCCGCCGTCGTATCGCCAGATACTCCCGCATTGATTACTTCATAGTTAAACCCCTGGGCACGGAGCCACCGAGCCAATTGACTAGGATACGCCTCCTCAGGACTCACCCCCAACCCAGCGGTTAAACTATCACCAAACGCCACAATTCGAGGAAGGTCGTAACCTTGAGATCTTTCCTGTGGGATCGAGGAAGATACATTCTCCTGAGTGGGAACCACATGAGAGGCCTTGCCTTGCGACTCA
>JAOUQB010000476.1 GCA_029879555.1 Nitrospirota bacterium
GTGTTGAGATGGAGCCATCGGTTTGGAACTCGTATCCTCTCCACATCCTTCTAAAGCAATGGCGATGAAGAGGAGCAAGCATAGAGGAAAATATTTTAGGATTCGGCTCACTGACTAGTTCCTTTACTGAGGGTTATCAGAAAAAATTTTGGAAGGCCTGATAAATTGGAAAACGTGTTTTTAATTTGTTTTACCACCCACCTTTCACATCCTCCTGAGCATGGGCCGTATGGACTCGACCTTTCAGGGCTCATAGGATGGATTGCGATCGTCCTTTTATGAGGTCTATGTGCCCGAGTATCTTCGTCAATTCACTATAATCCAAACCATGAAGGGTGAGATTCATCTCCCAGGTGAGGACATATTGCTTGACATCCAGGGTCATCCATTGATGTGAATGGAATTTCTTTCTTGGAGAAATTTTCGTACAATGGCTGTTTCATGACCGATTAATAATACAGATAGGGTTTAAAGTCCAATTTTTTTAAGGAGGACTCATGATGAGTGCTTTTCCTAATCACGTTCTTCGTTCCTTTCGCGTCATTTTCCTTGGGGCGCTTTTACTTTCATGTTTCGGGTGTTCGATGACGGAAACCATCAATGACATCCTTTCCTCCACGACCCCCGGGGATTGGTATACGGGGGAAGGCTTGGTCAAGGAAGAGTACAAACCCCATGCGTTCGTGGCTGTCAATCTAGACAATCTGATATCCGACCTGGCAAAGGGTCAAGGCGAGTATTTGACGTCTCTGACCAACCTTCTTCATGTGCCCTCTGAACGGCAATCACAATTTTTTGCTCTGGTCCAACAACATTATCCGGATTTGGCTCAAGAACGAGAACACATTCGAGTTACCCATACCCTTATCGCTCTTTCGAAATCACTCACCGTTAGCCCTAGCAGTTAAAATTCCGGGAAGGAGGTAGGGCAGAGAAATGGCCCCAAGAATTTGAACAACCGGATAAGTGGATACGCGCCTCGAAAGTTGGCATGATGAGACCAACTTGGAAAGGCGCGTTCCATGAACAGACGGCCTCGTCGAAAACACGCACCATCCTTCAACTCGAAAGAGGCCCTGGCGGCGATCAAAGGCGAACAGCCGGTGGCAGCACTGGCCCAGCGGTTTGATGTACACCCAAATCAAATCACCCAATGGCAAACCTTGGTCCTGGAACGAGCGACTGCCCTCTTTTGAGGGAAGTGAGTCAGCCCAGGAACCCGTCGCTGTCAAAACGCGGCAGGCCAAGATTGGTGAGTTAACGTTGGACAATGATTTTTTAGAAATGGCGCTCACCAAAGCGGGCGTGCTGAGCGCAAAACGATGATTGACCGCACCCATAAACTCCCAGTGACCACACACGTAAAAGTCCTGGGGATGAGTCGAGACTGCCTTTATGACCGGCCCAGGTCGATTTCCGAGGGTGCTCAAGCCCTCAGCCTCAGATCGATCGTTGGCAGGTGAAATGGCCGTTTGCTGGCGCACGCATCCTCCGAGATCTGTTGCGACAGAAAGGCGTCACGGTGGGCCGCAAGCCTGTCGGGACGCTGATGCGACGGATGGGCCTTGCGGCTCTGTATCGAAAGCCTCGGACGACTCGGCGTCATCCTCTGCACAAGGGCTATAGTATTTTAACTTTCAGCTAAGACCATTCAGAGCTCCCTCGCCCTTTCAGGGAGAGGGGTGGGGTGAGGGTGGGATCTCATTGAATAGTTAAACGACTATATCCCTCTTTGTTACCCCCCCTCCAAATCACTCGTCCCAATCAGGGATGGGCTATGGATATCACCTATATCCCCATGGCCAAAGGGTTTGTCTCTCTGGTCGCCGTGGTGGATTGGTAGACACGCCGGGTGTGGGCCTGGCGTCTATCGAGCACGATGGACGTCCACTTCTGCCTCGAGGCGGGGGAAGAAGCCATTGCCCGCTATGGGCAACCCGCTATCATGAATACCGATCAGGGCAGTCAATTTACCAGTCAATCCTTGACGGGGGTACTCAAGGCCAAGGGGATTCGAATCAGTATGGATGGTCGAGGAGCCTGGCGGGACCATGTCTTTGGCGAACGCCTGTGGCGATCGGTCAAATATGAAGACGTGTCCTTGCATGCCTATGATGCGGTCGCAGCAGCTCACGCGGGCTGAGCTCGGTACGTCCAGTTGTCTAACCGTCGCCGACCCCATTCGAGCCACGGGGGCAAGAAACCGGATGACGGGTATTTTCTCAACCAGTCGCAGCCACAAGCGGCATAACCCAAGAGGGAGCGATTCACGTATCGGGTCCGTATGAGATGTTCAAAGAAACGGGGCCACTTCTGACCCTAGTGGGGCTTCCTTTCATTCAGCGCCCTGTGAGGGTGACTCACTTGGTATTTCTCTCGCCACCGATTCAATTGCTGTTGCGCATCTGTTAGAGACAAGAACGACTGGGCATGGAAACATAGGCGCTGCAAAGTGCCATTCAAGAACTCAATATAGGCATCTAATTCGAAAAATGTTTAAAGGTATTTATGCGCAGGCATAATACCTCAGGGGCTTGATTCTGATGAGAGGGAGCACTTATGCCCCTCGGTGTTGGCTAGCCGGGTTTTTGGAGAGAACATTTCCCGCGAAATAGGGTATCCATTGTTCTTCCGATATCGAAAAAACGGGAATGGGTTCTTAAACCGGTTCTAAGTCCTATGCCTTGGGCTCGGCACAACT
>JAOUQB010000477.1 GCA_029879555.1 Nitrospirota bacterium
CGGAATGGCAATATTATTGATATAGGCAGTCGGCAGTCTGTCTTGTTTGCCGATCGCCGGTTGGTTGCGACCATTGGGCTCGACAATATGGTGGTCGTCGATACCCCTGATGCCACGCTCGTGTGCCCGAAAGATCGGGCGCAAGACGTGAAAGCCATTGTCAGTCTTCTTAAGCAACAACGGGCACCGGAACATTTAGAGCATCGAACCGTTCAGCGGCCTTGGGGAGCTTACACCGTGTTAGAAGAAGGCTCTCGATATAAGGTAAAGCGCATTGAAGTGGTGCCTGGGAAACGGCTGTCGTTGCAATTGCATCATCAACGCAGTGAGCATTGGGTGGTGATTACTGGGACCGCTCGAGTGACTCGTGGAGAGGAAGTCTATGATTTACAACCGGGAATGAGTACGGGGATTCCGAAAGAAACCCCGCATCGGTTAGAAAATCCTGGGACAACTCTTCTGGAAATTATTGAAATTCAAAATGGTCCCTATTTAGGTGAAGATGACATTGTTCGATTGAAAGACGATTTCGGGCGCTTGCAACCCGTAAAATAATTGATTGAATAGGGAAACCTGAAAGGAATCAGGATGGGCATTTTTCGAGAATATGATATCCGAGGGATTGTCGAAAAGGATCTGGCCTCCGATGTGGTCGAAAAAATCGGCCGTGCGTATGCCACGCTTGCTCGCGAGCGAGGAGTGAAAACTATCGCCGTTGGGCGTGATGGGCGGTTGACGTCTCCAGCTCTCCACAGTCAATTAATTGCCGGATTGACGGGGGCGGGAGTTAATGTTGTGGATATAGGGGTGTGTGCCACCCCGTTGCTGTACTTTTCCTTGTTTCATTGTGCCGTAGACGGAGGTATTATGATTACCGGGAGTCATAATGCCGCAGAATATAATGGTTTCAAGATGTGTGTGGGCAAGGAAGCCTTGTATGGACCAGACATCCAGCGGTTACGGGGAATTTTTGAGGATGAACAATTTTCCTCTGGAAAGGGAACTGTCGTCGAGCAGGCGATTATTCCTGAATATCTGGCATTTCTGAAAGAACGTTTTTCCTCGGTGCGAGCAGAGGACCTTCAGGTCGTGATTGATTGTGGAAATGGGGCGGCCTCTCTTGTGGCCAAAGAAGCGCTTGAGCAAATGGGTTGTCAGGTGACTGGGTTGTATTGTGATTTGGATGGCCGTTTCCCCAACCATCATCCTGATCCGACCGCTCTAGAGAATCTGGCGGATTTAGTCAGTAAGGTCAATGAACTGAAGGCAGATGTTGGCATTGGGTATGATGGCGATGCTGACAGAATTGGTGTGATTGATGAGCAGGGCGGGATTGTGTGGGGGGATCGCTTGTTGCTGTTGTTTGCACGAGATGTGTTAGAAGAGCGTCCAGGGAGTACCTTTATTTCTGAAGTCAAAGCCTCGCAGGTCTTCTATGACGATATTCCGAAGCGTGGCGGGCGTGCCATCATGTGGAAAACCGGGCATTCGATCATTAAAGCGAAAATGAAAGAGGAGAAGGCCGTGTTGGCGGGTGAGATGTCAGGACATGTATTTTTTGCGGATCGGTACTATGGGTATGATGATGCTATTTATGCCTCCTGTCGCTTGATTGAAATATTGGTAAAGAAAAGGAAGCCGTTGTCGAGTCTTCTGTCTGATGTTCCTCAAACGGTGGTGACTCCAGAAATACGCGTGGATTGTTCCGATGATCAAAAGTTTCAGATTGTGGCGACTGTGACTCAACGTCTTCAGGATCTCGCCGCTACTCAAAATCTTACCACTGCGACATTGCCCATTCGGGAATTGATTACGATCGATGGGATTCGTGTGCGCTTTGATCATGGCTGGGGACTGATTCGAGCTTCGAACACACAGCCGGCGTTAGTGTTACGATTTGAGGCGGCCTCTCAGGAGCAATTATCGTTGATTCGTGTGTATTTAGAATCTCAACTCGCAGAAGTTAGTCGGGCTCTTCCCAATTAGTTCTCAGGGTTCCTTACTTAAGCCTTTCCGCCTTGAGTTTTTTTTCGTCTTCTTATTTTTCTGAAAACTTAATCGTATGGGTCTCGTGAAGGTCTGATGTGAGGCCTGCCGCCTGGTGAGTGGGGTAGTATTGCTCCTTATTGGGACGAATATGGCCTGCTCAGTTGTTCCTATGAATTTCTCGGGTACATGATTGCTCCTTCTTTGAAAAAGACCTATAATAGAATACCCTGCCATTGGTGATGGACTTTCTACGGATGATTCCTCCAAATTCCCTTATCTTCAAAAACATTCTATGTCTTGATTGTATTTGTAGTGAATGCTTCAGATATTTTGAACATCTCGAAGAGGGATTTAACAAAAGGTCTGTATTGCCTCATCTGAAATTATGGGACTTTCAATGAGGCGCGATTTTCGTAAATGGTGTCATCAGCGGCATGTGCGCCAGATGGAAGATGGTCTTCGGTCTGAATCACAAACCTAAGGGAAGGAGAATCTCGTATGGTGTTACGAGTCATGTTCCTTGTCGTTGGTATGGTCTTAGGGATGGCCCTGGGTTGGAGCCTCTCGGCAGGGCAAACGGAAATATTGGGAATAGGGGCCGGCATAGGAGTGTTGGTGGGTGCCTGCATTCTTGTTGCCGAACACCGATTGCGGGCTGTTCCGCTCCCTGTGGCGTTGTGGGGAGGGGTCGGGCTCCTCAGCA
>JAOUQB010000478.1 GCA_029879555.1 Nitrospirota bacterium
TACCAGCCTCTGGAGCAGCAACTCGTATGTTTAAGGATCTGCTCCAGTTTCTAGACAAGGAATTTTCTTCACAGTCCACCCAGTTAGATAGTTCTCCTTTGCCCGAGAGTATTACGACAGCTTGGGAACACCTGCTTCGGTTTCCATTCGTGGACAATCTCCAACAGGAATTGAAATCAGCAGGTAGAGACTTCAATGACCTGTATTTGCGTGAACAAAAGACCACCGTCTTTCAAGCACTTGTACATGTTTCTGGATTGGGCTATGCCCATCTCCCCAAAGCTCTGCTCCCTTTTCATCAATATTCAGACGGCACTCGAACGGCACTCGAGGAACATGTGCAGGAAGCTATGATCTATGTTCAACAAGCAGGCCCCATACGGATTCAGTTGACGGTTTCGGCTCAATTTCAAACCCAGGTTGAGGCTCATCTCGAAACCATTCGACACACAGTCCTCAAAAATAATAAAGAACTCGACCTCACGGTCTCCATTCAGAAACCTTCGACTGATACCGTGGCACTCGATGCTCAAGATCAGCCCTTTCGAGACGAGGAGGGCCGATTGGTTTTTCGGCCGGGAGGCCATGGGGCATTATTGGAGAATCTCCATGATTTTCAGGGCGATATCGTGTGTATTTCTAACATCGACAATGTGGTTCCTGACTATCTGAAAATGGAGATTGCGAAGTGGCGAATGGCACTCGTTGGATATGTACTGACGGAACAAGACGAAATTTTTCATCACCAAAAGCAATTAAAGTTGAGCCCATCCACAGCTCTTGATAAAGCAGAAGCCTATATCAAGGAACATCTCCAACAACCCATCCCCTCCTCATATGCTACGTTAGATAGGACGGGCAAAGTTGATTGGCTGACCCGGTTCCTTCACCGTCCTATACGGGTATGCGGGATGGTTCCTAACACGGGTGATCCTGGGGGTGGGCCTTTTTGGGTGCAACATGCTGATGGCTCCCAGTCACGTCAGATCGTTGAACAATCCCAGGGAGATCCGAAATCGGAGACGCAGCAAAAACTCTTCGCCTCATCTACCCACTTCAACCCGGTCGACTTGGTGTGTGGGGTTCGAGATTATCGAGGCCTGGCCTTTAACCTTTTGGACTTCCGTGATCCCACGACCAGTTTCATTTCTCAGAAAACCTACCAAGGCCGTCCGCTCAGGGCCTTAGAATGGCCGGGCCTATGGAATGGGGGGATGGCTGACTGGATCACTCTCTTCGTCGAAGTGCCACGGTCAACCTTCAATCCCGTCAAGACATTCCTGGATTGGCTCCATCCTCACCATCAACCTTTGGATTAAGTAGGGGGCTCCATTCATCATCCCGCCCATTTTCTTATGAGCTTATTGGGGAAATCAGGAGATTATTATCAGTTGTTCTCTGAAAAAAATTCCGTTTATTTTTTTTCGCCTCTACTCCCCGCATCGACTCATATCCATCCATTTTTTTGCCGACATACTTAGGAATAACAGGCCTAACAATTACAACTGGCTGGGGTGGCAATAACACAATGACCGATCAAGAATTTTTCTCTTTATGGCAAAATCTAGGCTTTCCCTGTAAATCGCATCCTTGGCATGGCGTGGAAATCGGGCCAGAAGCCCCTCATTGCCTCACGGTCTATATCGAAATTGTTCCGACCGACACGGTCAAATACGAGTTAGACAAAAAATCTGGCCACCTCCGGGTCGATCGTCCACAGCGTTACTCTAATATTTGCCCAACCCTCTATGGACTCATTCCTCAGACCTATTGTGGGCAGAAGGTGGCTGAGTTGAGTGCCCAACAAACGAACCGCCCAGGATTGCTCGGAGATCATGACCCGCTGGATATTTGCGTGCTGACAGAAAAAACCATCACCCATGGAGACATCCTGCTCGATGCGATTCCTATTGGCGGATTGCGCATGATTGATGGAGACGAGGCAGACGATAAAATTGTGGCCATTCTGAAAGGCGATGCCATGCATGAGCAATGGAGCGACATTACCGATTGTCCCGTCTCATTTGTGGAGCGAATGATGCACTATTTTCTAACCTACAAAGATGTGCCCGGATCACAAAAAAAGAACTGCGAAATTACCCATGTGTATGGACGTGAGGAAGCACATGACGTCATTCGTCGCAGCCAAGCGGATTACGCCGCCAAGTTCGGACAATTACAAGCCCAATTGGCTTCCGTCGGTTCGACGTTAAATTAGCACCAATCCTATCCATGGAATTTCAACGACTTCACTGAATCGTATAACCTCCCTATTTGTTCTAACTTCCTCCATTTTTTTAAATTTCCGACTGCTCAACTTCCCTAACCCTCTTGAAGCTAGAAGCCAAGGACAGCATAATGGGGCTATGATGCACGACAAACGCAAAAACATGATTTGAGAAATAATGAATACGCACAAGAAGGAGCAACCAACATGAGTGAAAATATCGAAACCCTACAACGATCAACCCGGGTTGTCCCCGCCCCTCCTGAGGTGAAAGCCCACGCGCATATTCAAGATTATGACGCCGCGTACAAAGCCTCTATCGCAGACCCCGAAAAATTTTGGGAAAGCATTGCCAAAGAACTCCATTGGTTTTCGCCATGGACAAAAGTGTTGGAATGGAACTATCCCTGGGCGAAATGGTTTCTTGGCGCCACCTGCAACATTTCGTATAACTGCTT
>JAOUQB010000479.1 GCA_029879555.1 Nitrospirota bacterium
ATGCCTCCGAGAATCAATGCACGGCCTTCTTTCAATGGATGGATATCGTATCCTTGGCCAATTCTTATGGTACTCATTTCACTCTTTCCATCTCAGCGTAACCCACCCACCAATCGGATCAATGTTATGAGCCGTTAGACTTGAGCCTCTGCAAAATTGCCTCTCCAAAGATCAAATCATCCGGCTTGGTAATTTTAATATTAAAAGGACTCCCCTCCACGACAGAAACCTGGTGCCCGCTTCGCTCGATCAAAGCTGCATCATCCGTGACGTCCCACTCTTCCTCTTGAGCTTGTTGATGGGCAGCCATCAGCCAATCATACCGAAAAATTTGGGGAGTCTGAATTTGCCACAATTCTTCACGATTGAGGGTTTCTTGAATCACCCCTTGCGGGTTTACTCTCTTCACGGTGTCATGCATCGGCATGGCGACAACGGCCGCTCCGGTGTGTTCCGCACAGGAAATACCTTGTTCAATAATATCCGCTTGGATAAAAGGCCGGACTCCATCATGAATAAGTACCAGGGCTGGAGGCTCGGAAATGGCGAATAGCCCATGGCGTACGGAATCTTGACGACGTTCTCCACCTGCAACAATATGCGTGACTTTGTCCAACGCATAAGGCTTGACAATTTCCCGCCAACAATATTCTCTGTCGTGTCCAGGAACGGAAAGGATAATTTCGCGGATGGAATCTATCCGCTGAAGAACCTTGAGGGAGAGAACAAGAAGAGGAAGACCACCCAGGGCCAAGTATTGCTTGCGAGCCGCCCCGCCCATGCGAGTCCCTTGGCCTGCGGCTGGGACCACCGCCACGACAGATTTAGACACGCGCCAAGCTTAACTCCTCGCGTTCGGTTTCTTCTTTCAAGCGAGTAAAAATCATCCGCCCGGCGCTCGTTTGTAAGACACTCGTCACAATCACATCGACCGTTTTCCCAATAGAAGTTCTGGCATGATCGACCACCACCATTGTGCCGTCATCCAAATAGGCCACACCTTGACCCGACTCTTTCCCTTCTTTTAAGACGAACACGCGAATCGTTTCCCCTGGCAGGACTACCGGTTTCAGGGCATTACAGAGGTCATTAATATTCAGCACTTCCACGCCCTGAATCCCCGCTACCTTATTGAGGTTAAAATCATTCGTCAGCACTTTCGCATTCATTTGCTTACCAAGTTCGATCAACTTGGTATCCACCTCTTTAACGTGGGGAAAATCATCTTCCACCAGTTTCACTTGAATATTGCTCATTTTTTGAAGCACATTCAAGATATCTAACCCCCGTCGTCCTCGGGCTCGCTTGAGACCGTCAGACGAATCCGAAATATGTTGCAATTCTTGAAGGATAAAATGTGGAACAACCAAGGTGCCTTCAATAAAACCCGTTTCACATAAATCAGCGATTCGACCATCAATAATCACACTCGTATCCAGCAATTTCAGCTTGTGCATCTGTTCCCCACTTCCAGCAACCGGCTCGGGCTCAACCCATCCTTCCTGACCAAACCGCATCCCCATACTGAGCCCCCAATAGGGCACACCTAAAAACATGGTCAACGTCGCCAATAAGGAAATGACGGAATGATCGCCACTTCCAAGCAAACCCGTCGAACGCCCAATGAATCCAGCAACCAACAGACTGCTGAGGAGCCCGACCCCTCCCCACAACGCCACAGGGAGCGGAACAGCCCGCAATCGGTGTTCGGCAACAAGAATGCAGGCACCCACCAACACTCCTATGCCGGCCCCTATTCCCAATATTTCCGCTTGCCCTGCCGAGAGGCTCCAACCCAGGGCCATCCCTAAGACCATACCAACGACAAGGAACATGACTCGTAACACCATACGAGATTCTCCTTCCCTTAGGTTTGTGATTCAGACCGAAGACCATCTTCCGTCTGGCGCACATGCCGCTGATGACACCATTTACGAAAATCGCGTCTCATTGTCAGTCCCATAATTTCAGATGAGGCAATACATACCTTTTGTGAAATCCCTCTTCGAGATGTTCAAAATATCCGAAGCATGCACTACAAATACAATCAAGACATAGAATGTTTTTGAAGATAAGGGAATTTGGAGGAATCATCCGTAGAAAGTCCATCACCCATGGCAGGATGTTCTATTATAGGTCTTTTTCAAAGAAGGAGCAATCATGTACCCGAGAAATTCATAGGAACAACTAGGCAGGCTATATTCGTCCCAATAAGAAGCAAAGCAACCCCACTCAACAGGCGGCAGGCCTCTTATCAGACCTTCACGAGACCCATACGATTAAGTTTTCAGAAAAATAAGAAGACGAGAAAAACTCAAGGCGGAAAAGCTTCAGTAAGGAAGCCTGAGAACTAATTGGGAAGAGCCCGACTAACTTCTGCGAGTTGAGATTCTAAATACGCACGAATCAACGATAATTGCTCCTGAGAGGCCGCCTCAAATCGTAACACTAACGCCGGTTGTGTGTTCGAAGCTCGAATCAGTCCCCAGCCATGATCAAAGCGCACACGAATCCCATCGATCGTAATCAATTCACGAATGGGCAATGTCGCAGTGGTAAGTTTTTGAGTAGCGGCGAGATCCTGAAGACGTTGAGTTACAGTCGCCACAATCTGAAACTTTTGATCATCGGAACAATCCACGCGTATTTCTGGAGTCACCACCGTTTGAGGAACATCAGACAG
>JAOUQB010000480.1 GCA_029879555.1 Nitrospirota bacterium
AAATCCGCCAGCAGCGTTCTCGCCAGTTTTCCGTGCTCACGTACTGGAAGTACGCTCTGCGCGCAAAACTGGCTGCGGCCTTTCCTTCGAGCGGCCTCAGGACAGGACTGGACGGACCCTTCGAAAGCCTCAGGGCAGGCTTTTTTGAACCGCCCCGAGGCCTCTGATATCCAACGTGCCTGGTGCCAATATGGCCTTGGGAATTATTATTATTCAACACTTCCCTAATAGCACATAAGGAAAATTCCCACGGAAGGAATGTTCGAAACTTCTAAAGGTCCAGACTGATGATGCCCCAACTCTTTCAGCGCCTTCTTCAAACACAATTGGATGAGATACGCTCCGCCGGTTTGTTCAAAGGCGAACGGCAAATCCTTGGACCGCAAGGTGCCCATATCCGTGTCTCCCAAGGTGAGGTGCTCAATCTCTGCGCCAACAATTATCTCGGGTTGGCCAACCATCCCCAGATCATTCAGGCTGCCCAAGAAGGTCTGCGCCAATATGGTTTTGGTATGGCCTCCGTTCGGTTTATCTGCGGGACTCAGGATCAGCACAAAAAACTGGAGGAAAGCATCAGTCGGTTTTTAGGGACTGAAGCCACCATACTGTATTCCTCCTGCTTTGACGCCAATACCGGGCTATTTGAAACCATTCTGAGTGAGGAAGATGCCGTAATTAGCGATGCGCTGAACCATGCCAGTCTCATCGATGGCATTCGCCTTTGTAAGGCCAAGCGGTTTCGTTATGCCCATTCGGATATGCACGAGTTGGAAGCAGTCCTCCAACAAGCTGTTGACGCAAGAGTCCGGTTGATTGCGACGGATGGAGCCTTCTCTATGGATGGCGATTGCGCAAAACTGGATCGCATCACAGAATTAGCTGAGCAGTATGATGCGGTGGTGCTTGTGGACGATAGTCATGCCACGGGTGTGCTGGGAGAGCAGGGAAAAGGTACGCCAACGTATTTCGGTGTGAGTGAAAAAGTCGATCTGATCACGAGTACCCTGGGCAAATCTTTAGGGGGAGGGTCCGGTGGATTTACTTCCGGACGTCGGGAGATTATTGAACTCTTGCGGCAACGATCACGGCCGTACCTCTTCTCCAATGCCTTGCCTCCTGTGGTGACGGCAGCGGCTCTCAAAGCGTTGGACATGGTGATGCAAGGAGATGACTTGCGAGCTACCATAAAAAAACATACCCATTTCTTTAGGTCAAAGCTGGAAGCCTTAGGCTTTCGAATTGTTCCGGGAGACCATCCCATTATTCCGGTCATGCTGGGAGAGGCCGAACTGGCGAATCGTATGGCAGAACGGTTGCTGGAGGAGGGCGTCTATGTCATCGGATTCAGTTTTCCGGTTGTGCCCAAAGGGGAAGCCCGCATTCGAGTGCAAATGTCGGCGGCCCACACCCAGGAAAACCTGGAAGAGGCAATTCAGGCGTTTGAGAAGGTGGGTCGGGAGCTGAGTGTGATTCCATGACGTATGACCATATGAATGCCAAAGATCCAAAGCCTTCGTATGTCCATCGGGGAGGAGAAACGCCTCTGCTTGGGGCGACGATCTGGAGTTTTTTTGAAAAAACGGTCGCGTCATGTCCGCAGGGAGAAGCCCTCGTCTCCATTCCACAGGGAAGGCGGTTCACCTATGCTGAATTTCACCAGGAAGTTACAAAACTATCAAAGGGCCTGATGGCACTGAGCATTGGCAAGGGAGACCGTGTCGGCATTTGGTCCACCAATAATCTCGAATGGGTTTTACTGCAAATGGCCACGGCCCGGATCGGAGCCGTTCTCGTCAATATCAATCCGGCCTATCCTGCTGAAGAGTTACATCATGCCCTTTCTCGTGCACGCGTCCAGGTGATGTTTTTAATTCCCTCCTTCCGGACGTCCCACTATGTGAACATGGTGTGTGCGTTGTGTCCGGAAGCCAAAGAGCTTGAGCCGGAAACATTTGCCTGTTCCCGCCTTCCCGACCTTAGATACCTGGTCGTGTATGACCCTGTTGATGTCGAAGAAACGAAGCGCCCCGAGTCCGGGTTTCTGACTTGGGGAGAGATCATGGCGAAAGGGGAGCATGTTTCTGATGAAGCCCTATCCACTCGCGACGCCACCCTTGATCCCGATGATCCCATCAATATTCAATTCACGTCGGGAACGACCGGCTTTCCCAAAGCGGTTCTGTTGACCCATCACAACATTCTCAATAATGGCTACTTTACCGGCAAGATCATGCATTTGGGTCCGGAAGATCGGCTCTGCGTCTCGGTTCCCTTTTATCACTGCTTTGGCATGGTGGTGGCGAATCTGACGTGTTTCACTGCCGGGGCCACCATCGTGATTCCCGCAGATCATTTTGATCCGGGTGCGATCCTGACCGCCGTCGAGAAGGAACGATGCACGGCGCTGTATGGCGTGCCGACCATGTTTATTGCCGAACTGGAGCATCCGGAATTTCACCGGTTCAATCTTTCGTCCTTGCGCACCGGCATTATGGCGGGGGCACCTTGTCCACCGGAACTGGTGCGTCGTGTCATCGAAGATATGGGGTGTAAGGAAATCCTGATCGGTTACGGGCAAACCGAGGCCTCCCCCATTACGCATCTGACGCGGCCCGAGGATTCCTTTGAGAGGCGAGTCGAAACCGTCGGAACCAATCTGCCCCATCAGGAAGTGAAAGTC
>JAOUQB010000481.1 GCA_029879555.1 Nitrospirota bacterium
TAATTGCCAATCGTGGGGAAATCGCCCTCAGAGTGATTCGGGCATGTCGAGAATTAGGGATTCGCACGGTCGCCATTCATTCTGAGGTTGATACGCAGTCCCTGCATGTGAAGTATGCGGACGAACATGTCTGTGTGGGGCCGGCTGAAGGGGGCTTGAGTTATCGAAATATCCCCAATGTGTTGAGTGCTGCCGAAATCGCGGGCGTGGATGCCATTCATCCGGGGTATGGGTTTTTGGCCGAAAATGCCCATTTTGCTGAAGTGTGTGAATCCATTGGCATCACATTCATCGGTCCATCTTCAGAGCATATCGCGCTTTTGAGTGATAAATCCCATGCGCGGGCCCATATGAAAAAGCATGGTATTCCAGTTTTGCCAGGTAGCGATGGAGAAATTGACGATCCAAAGGCTTGTCTGGCTGTGGCCAAAAAACTTGGATTCCCGGTGATTGTGAAAGCGTCAGCTGGCGGGGGTGGTCGAGGCATGCGAGTGGTTTGGCATGAAGAAGATTTAGGCCAGGCCGTAGAATCCGCACAATTGGAAGCCCATACGGCGTTTGGACATGGTGGTGTGTATCTTGAACGGTTTTTTGAAGATCCTCGGCATATTGAATTTCAAGTGATGGCCGATCACCATGGACATGTCGTGCATTTTCATGAACGAGATTGTTCCGTCCAACGACGGTATCAAAAAGTGATCGAAGAGTCCCCTTCGCCAGCGTTGGATGAGACCTTACGCCAAAAAATGGGGCAGGTGGCGGTGAAGGTGATGAAGTCCGTCAAGTATCGCAATGCCGGAACGGTTGAATTTCTCATGGATAACACGGGGCAGTTTTTTTTCATGGAAGTCAATACGCGTATTCAAGTTGAGCATGGTGTCACAGAGATGGTTACCGGCGTTGATCTCATTAAAGAACAAATTCGTGTGGCGGCAGGCCAAGAGCTTTCCTATAAACAAAAAGATATCCAGCTCCTAGGGCATGCGATTGAATGCCGTATTAATGCCGAAGACCCAGATCGTTTAACGCCGTGTCCGGGGACCGTGACCAAATTTTGTGTGCCAGGGGGGCCAGGCATTCGCGTCGATACGGCCATGGATACGACGGGTGTGGTGTCCCCTTTTTATGACTCAATGATTGCCAAACTCATGAGTTATGGGCGGGATCGCGCTGAGGCGATGGCCCGCATGCGCCGAGGATTGGATGAATTTGTCATCGAAGGGATTCAAACCAATATTCCTCTTCATCGGCGAATCTTGGATCATCCAGACTTCCAAAAAGGTCCCGTCTCGACTCGATTCTTGGATCGCTTCTTAACCTTGCAGTCGGTATGACCTCTCTACGCGCGTCGCGTTGCCGTTTTTTTTCTCAACTCGCCGGACTCTATCTTATTCTTGATCAACGTTGGGCCTCGTATTGTTCATTGCTGGATGTGATGCGTGAAGCGGGAGAAGTTGGAGTGAAGCTCGTGCAATATCGCAATAAACTTGGGTCGATGCAGCAAGCCTATGAAGTCGCCAGGGCACTTCGGGATATCGCGGCTGCATTCGACATCGTTTTCGTGGTCAATGACCGTTGCGATCTGGCCATGGCCGTTGGAGCCGATGGGGTCCATCTAGGCCAAACTGATTTGCCGCTCACCTTGGCCCGAAACCTGGTGGGCCAAGAGATGCTCATAGGCGTCTCCACTCACAATCCTCACCACGTTCAACAGGCAACCGAGGGTGGGGCCGATTATTTGGGATTTGGACCAATTTTCCCGACCGGCACCAAGTCTGATCATGATCCAGTCGTTGGCATTCAGGGTATGAAGCATATTCGAAATCTGACAGCCCTGCCGATCTTTGCCATTGGCGGAATTAGGCCAGATTCCGTCAGTGAGTTGCGCCGTGCTGGAGCGAATGGGGTTGCGGTGGCTTCGGGAATTTTAGATGCGACGGATCGGTCTAAGGCGATGGTCGACTATCTCTCTCACTTTGAGTGAGATGGGTGGCGAGCCGTTGAATTTCCGAATCTTCAGATAGTTGTTTGATGCCTTCACGCCAATATCTCTCTACTGTCTGAATAAACCTGATTGGGCCAAAGACTGGAACCTTAGACCATTCTCGGATCAATTGAACAGATGAGTCTCGCTGTTTCCTCGCGAATGGGTTTTGGTTTGGTACGCGAGATTCATTTAGGAGGACCCCACTGACGGGTACGCTGGCATGCCGCAATGCTTCCATCGTGAGGAGACAGTGATTGACGCTCCCTATTTCAGTCTGTCCGACAATAAGGCATGGGATTTTTAATAAGGCGATGAGATCCCGCACTGTGTCTTGTGGTGTCACAGGCGTGAAGAGGCCGCCTGCCCCTTCTATCAGCAGGAAGGCATCGTGTTTCGAAAGTCGTTCTATGTGTGAGCAGATTCGAGAGAGCTGTATGGTTGCGTTTGTTTCTCTGGCAGCCGCTAACGGTGCGAGTGGTTGAGGGAATGCATACAGACACACTTCTTCGAACGGAGGCGAAGGGGAGAGTAAGTGGCGTAAGCGTTCGGTGTCGGAATGTTCGAGATCGTCAAGATTCACCCCGGTTTCCAAAGGTTTAAGGATTCCAACCGCTTGCCCCTGTTGCTGTAAAGCAAGGACTAGCGCTGCGGTCATCGTGGTTTTGCCGACGCCGGTGTCGGTTCCTGTGATG
>JAOUQB010000483.1 GCA_029879555.1 Nitrospirota bacterium
CAAGAGTGTGCTGATGTCGTCTCGTACCCTCCCCGTGGCGGTCGCTGTTAGTGCCATGATGGGTAAGGAAGGAAACCGCTCTCGTAGCTCTACGAGCCTCCGATATTCCGGACGGAAATCATGCCCTATTCACTGATGCAATGGGCTTCGTCAATGGCGAGAAGATTCACGTCCCATTTCTGAATGTCGTTGAGACTTTCGGGAAGCATGAGTCGTTCCGGTGCCATATAGAGCAACTGGTACTCACCACGGTGCACTCCGCGCCACCGTGCTTGAAATTCTTGTGTGCTCAGCGAGGAATTGAGAAAGGTCGCGGCAATGCCATTGGCTTGAATCGCATCGACCTGGTCTTTCATGAGGGCAATGAGGGGTGAGACCACCATGGTGAGCCCAGGTCTGGCCAGGGCTGGTAACTGGAAGCAGAGTGATTTTCCACCGCCCGTCGGCAACAGGGCAACGACGTCGCGTCCAGCCAATGCATCGCGAATGATTTCTTCTTGCAACGGCCGAAAGGAGGTAAACCCAAAATGTTCTTTTAGGAGAGGGAGCAGGGGAACTTGCGTTGAGGTGTTTTCGTGTGATGAATCCATTTGGAATGATTGTGGGAGTATCGACTATGAACCCAAGAATTTTGGTGGGTACTATATCAGCAATCGTGCGCCTGAGGAGAGCTAGCCGCTTCTTATTAAATGGTGATTCTCTGGACAGTATTGAGCGTTGATCCTCACTGATTTTCCATGTGAAATGATCGGGGTATTAGGGTGGAGCCATGAGGAAGGCTTTCTGGAAATCGCCCTTTGCTCACGGCTTTCATAGCCAGTTTTGGCCACGGCGCTACATTGTAAAGGTAAACAATACGATTGAAAAGAAAAGGACAGTAGAAATGCAATAAGAGAGGTAGGTGGGGTTATCGTATGGTCAAAATCAATGACCACTCTATATCATCAAGTTGATTGGGAAAGACTGAGCAATTCCTTCTTTCCTACTTCAGGTGTTGAGACTAACTGACCATTTTCCATTTTCACCACGCGATCTCCGACGTGATAGTATCTGTCGTCATGGGTGATCACAATTGCCGATTTCCCTTGAGCCTTCAGTTCCGGCAAAAATTTGTGGTAGAAAAATTCTTTGAAGTAGGGGTCCTGATCGGCTGCCCATTCATCAAAAAGATAGAGTGGACGATCATCAATGAATGCAATCAGTAGGGCTAAGCGTCGTCGTTGACCATGAGATAACCCATCAAACGTATACAATTTTTCTTGGAGGGTGACCTTCTGATCAAGGCGAAGTTCTTTCTGGAAGCGTTCTACCTGACTGTTTTGGCGAGAACCAACCATGCCGACAAGGTTTTCAAATAAGTGAAAGTCTGAGAACACAACGGCCAGGTGTTCGCGAAACCATTTCCTGTTGTCCTGAGTAATTGGGATGCCGTTGAGGAGGATGTGTCCTTTGTGTGGAATGTACAACCCGCAGAGCAATTTCATGAGTGTAGTCTTGCCACTTCCGTTCCCACCAGCAATGAGCACAATCTCTCCTTGACTGATTGAGAAGTTTAACGGACCGAGCGAAAAGCCTTTGTCTGATTGCGATCCCGGTGAGTATTGAAAGGTGACCCCTTGAAGTTCAAGGGTGCGCCAATCCGAATCTGCCTGGAGACGGTCTTGTGGGCTTTCTTGAGTGAGTTCTGGATGCAGCGAGAGGCCCAATTCTTGGATTTTCCTCAGAGCCATTTCTCCTTGGCTTAAGGCCGGTGCCGCCCCAATAAATGCGCGAAACGGGCCCATCATGTAGAGGAACGCGAAGAGATATCCTGTCAACGTTTCGGATGGTAGGTCTTTTAGCAATGGGATGGAAAATAACAACGCCCCTATCGTTCCGTAAAACATCAGTGCCGTCCAGGCTTGCATATAGCCGTATTGTAGTCCTGCTGCTAAGTTCTCACGTTTAAATTCTTCGCTTGCCGGTTCAAGATTGTTTTTGATAAATGCATGACTATGAGATCGACGAAGGTGTAATTCTTTGAGGCCTTCTACCAGGTGCCGTAATAGATACAGGATTTTCTCTCGAGCTTCTCTTGCGCGTTGGACCGACTGGAATGCTTTTTCATTAAGGAGTTTATGAACGAGGCTTGCGGCAAACACCACTGCGAGTACGATGAGAAATACTCTCCAGGAGAGGTAGGCCAGGTAGGCTGAGCATCCGACGAGTATAGCGGTGTTCATCAATAATACTGGAATAATCGCAATGGCTGAGGCAATAGCCCGCACATCATCAGTGAGAGTGGCCAGGATGCGAGATTGCCCTTTTTCTTCAAGAAGTTGATAGGAAGCGGTGAAGAGTTTTTTTGATAAATCTAAGCAGAGTTCAAGGACAGCGTCCTGTCCTGCTCGATTCAATAACGCGTGGGACAATAAGTTGCAAGCGATTATTCCTAGAGCAAGTGCCATGAAGCCTGCGATTAGTGCATGCGTGCTCTCTTCAGTATGAAGTGTCGTATTGATGAGGGCGATGAGGCCTGCTCCAAATAACCCACTAAGCAAACCAGACAATCCGATGGCCAGACTTCTACGATAGGAGATACTCGAGAAGAACCAAAAAAACTTGAGAATTTCCCTGAGCACTATTCGAAGGCCTGGGCTTGAGAGAGTAATTTCTTTAGCTTCTCTGCGAGCGAGG
>JAOUQB010000482.1 GCA_029879555.1 Nitrospirota bacterium
GATAGATACGGCAGTGGTTTTCCCTCCTACTCCAGCTTCCTCGAATTCATCTAAGCGAAAAAGCAAGCCGGACATTCTTCCTCATACCCATGAAGCCTTTGAGGCGCAAGAACTTTCATTCCCCCCCAACATCACACCCGAACAACTCATCCAACACCTTCAACCGCTTCAAGCCCTTCGTATCAAAGGTATTGTCAACACCTCTGAAGGTCCGAAGCTGGTCCAAGGTGTGGGTCCACGAATTGACTTAAGTGTCCCCCCTGCAAACATTCCCAAAGAAATACTAGGCCGTCTGGTAGCCATCCGCCGAAAATAATGTGGTTCAGCGTCTTTCCGCTGTGTGCAAGCGCACAATTCCACTCGATGCCGCAAGCCACAGTCCGTCGCTGTCTTGAGGGGGTTGTTGATTTGATTGAAACGGCATGATTCTATATTCTAATTTCATATGGTTGATCGTGGAGTTTCTTTGTGATCTGAAGGAGAAGCCGTGAGTGAATTACAAGAGATCCTGACAGGCAAGCGAGAAGATGTTTTGCGAATTGCAGCCAAGCACGGCGCGTATAACGTTCGTATCTTTGGGTCTGTCGCACGAGGAGAGGCTACGCCGGAGAGCGATATTGATCTGCTCATAGAGAAAGGGCCAACCACAACCCCATGGTTTCCTGCTGGGTTAGTATTGGAACTTGAAGAGAGCCTTGGACGGCGGGTGGACGTGGTAACGGAAAAGGCGCTCAATCCATATCTTCGCGATCGCGTACTTCGTGAGGCGGTGCCGTTATGAAGGATGATTCAGTCTATCTGAATCACATTGCAAACTGTGCCGCCAGGATTCAAGAAAACACCGCTCAAGGATATGAGGTATTCATGGCTTCGCATACCCTTCAAGATGCCGTGTTGCGAAATTTGCAAGTGCTTGCTGAGTCAACTCAACACCTCTCCGAGAGGGTTAAGGCCACGCAGCCAAACATCGATTGGCCGGAGATCGGAGCGTTTCGGAACGTGTTAGTCCATGATTATCTTGGGATTGATCTTGATGCCATCTGGTTATAAGGTGTCAGGAACCTTATAACGGAAAGTACTTGGGTTCATGATACTTTAAGTCTGAGGGGCTTCAAAGAGGAGGGGATGGGTTTTGAGGAGTTGGGTTTTGGGTGCTGGGTCGAGTTGGGTGTGATAGAGGGTTTTGGCTTTGGCGAGGAGATCGATGGTGACGTTGGTCACGCCAAGAAGGTTGGCTTCCTGAATAATGGTTCCGGTCAATGAGGTATCTTGAAGGGAGGCGCCTTGAAGGTTTGCGCGAATCAATTTGGCTTCACGTAAGTCGGTGAGATGTCACACGGTCTGCGAAAGATGGGCTACAGCAATGAAGCATACCTAGGATTTTCCACTCAAATGAGGACACGATGCAACTCGGCTTAAAAGGTTCCTAATACCATTTTATGGTTCCTTCTTGTTCTTTGTTTGAATAAGGGGGTGGAAGGACGGGTAGATGTCATGGAGATATTATTTTCTTGACCATGAAAAAATATCCGGATAATATTACCTCATGAAGAAAATTATTCGAAGACTATTTTCCCTCAATCTCCCTAAAAATCGGTCGGCATTTTTATGGGGTCCCCGAAAGGTTGGGAAAAGCCATTGGATTACCCATACCCTCAAACCCCCGATCCTCATCGATTTCCTGAAGACCGATGTATTTGCGGACTATGCCTCCCGTCCTTCTTTACTGAGAGAGCGCTATCAGTATCACAAGGGGCTTCTTGTCATTGATGAAGTACAGAAAGTCCCAGACATTTTAGATGAAGTACATTGGCTGATCGAACATTCAGCTCTCTCCTTTCTCTTGACAGGTTCCAGTGCAAGAAAGCTTCGACGTGGGAGCGCCAATCTTCTTGGTGGACGAGCATGGCGAAAGACTATGGTCCCGCTTTCGTATCTGGAAGTGGAAGGATTTGATTTGGCGCACATTATGATCTCTGGGTTGTTACCTTCACACTTTCTTTCACCTGATCCTGTGGAAGACCTCCGAGCGTATGTCAGTGATTATTTGAAAGAAGAAATTGCGGCCGAAGCCTTAACGCAGAATATCCCGGCCTTCAGGACTTTTTTGCAGGTTGCCGCCATGAGTTCCAGTGAGCTCATCAATTACACGAACATTGCGCGCGAAACTGGAGTGTCGCATAAAGTGGTTCGCACGTATTTTGATATCCTTGAAGATACGTATCTATGCGTTCGACTTCCTCCATGGAAAAAATCAAAAAATCGCCGGATGATTCTCACAGAAAAGTTTTATCTCTTTGACGTGGGAGTGACCAACTATTTGGCTCGACGTCAGCCTCTGCCGGGAAGTATGGAGTTTGGTAAATCATTTGAGCAATACGTCTTGATGGAGCTTCGTGCCTATCAAGCCTATCATAATCCCGATGTTCCCCTCTCGTATTGGAGAACAAGTACTGGCCAAGAAGTTGATTTTATTGTGGGAGACAAAGACCTGGCCATAGAAGTAAAAGGCTCGTCACGCGTGCATGAAGGAGATGTCCGTTCCCTTCATGCTCTAAAGGATGACGGCCCAGTCAAACGACGTCTGGTGGTTTGCCTCGAAAAGGAACGCCGTGCGATGGGAAAAGACATTGATATCATTCCTTGGGATGACTTTATTCGCAGCCTATGGGGAGG
>JAOUQB010000054.1 GCA_029879555.1 Nitrospirota bacterium
ACGAGTCTTTCGGTTGTATCAGGTCTATCGGGCGTTAGTGCGAGCCAAAGTGGCAGGGTTACGGTCCGCTCAGTTGGCCGAACATAGCGGGGAGGAAGAAAAGGCCAAATGCGAATTGCTTGGATACCTGGAACTCGCACATCGTTTGACGACTGGAACCACTCCAGCACTCATTCTTATGCATGGGGTTTCGGGAACGGGGAAAACAACCGTGTCCACAGAAATCATCAAAGCCATTGCTGCGATACGCATACGATCCGATGTGGAACGAAAGCGGCTGTTTGGAGAAGGACTGGGGCCTAAGGAGAACGTACCAGAGGCGGGACTCTACCAATCGAATATGACGGTGCGCACATACGAGCAATTGCGAAATTTGGCAAAAACCCTGCTGGAGGCGGGTTTTTCTGTGGTTGTTGATGCCACCTTTCTTCAACAACAGCAGAGAGCATTATTTAGGCGGTTGGCCCAAGAGCAAGGATGTGCGTGGTGTGTTGTGGATGTTTTTGCTCCCGAAGCAGTTTTGGCGGAGAGAATTGAACAGCGTTCTCGTGACGGCCATGATGCCTCAGATGCCACGGTCGAGGTGATGAAGCGTCAACAAGACAACCAGGAATCGTTCACCCCAGAGGAACAAGCACATGTGATTAGGGTTGATTCAAGCGACCCCAAGGCCATATGGCACGCCATCAGCCAACTGAAGGGAAAGACCTGAACACGAGACGTGGTGTAAAAAACGCGTAGACATGTCGTTATTTCATGAGAGTTTGAATCCGTACGTCCGATCCACCCAAGTTTAAAAATTTCTGATAGTGGTATTTGGCTTTATCCAGGTCGGCTTTGTGAAATTCATAAAAGGCTCCCATATTAAATTGGCCTTCCACCGAATTTGGTTGTAAGGCCAACCCTTTCTGATATGCCTCCTCCGCTTGGTTGAACTGTTTTTCTGCAACCAACAGCACACCCAAATTGACATAGGCCTCAGCGTCGGTGGGTTTGAGTTGCGTCACTCGCTGAAAATGTTTAATCGCTTGTTGGGGCTGCTTGTCCTGTTGATACAAAAACCCCAAATTGTAATGGGCAACTGAATGGTCCGGTACAATTTGTACAACGTGTGTGTACGCGTCAATGGCTTGCTCGAATCGCTGGTTTTGTTCGGAAAGTCGGCCTAAAAGATACCAGCCTTCAGCATGTTGTGGATCGTGTGTGGTGAGACGAGTGAGAAGTTCTTGGGCGCGATCCTTTTGATTCCTTTGCACCAAATGATAGGCAAGGTGAAACAGTGCCTCCGAGACTAAAGATTCCTGTTTGAGGACTATTTCATATTCTTGAATGGCTTTGTCGGTCTCACCGATCTGATCAAATATTTTTGCCCGAGTCAGTCGGGCTTCCCAAAATCCAGGATAAAGAGTCAGGGCTTGTTGGATCACCAGTTCAGCTTCTTTCATCTTGTCTTGCTTCAACAACAGTAATCCTAAATCATAGTGAGCTTGGGCAAAGTTGGGGTGTAGCTGAACAGCCTGCAGGATGGGCGGGATCGCGGTGCTGGGGTCCTGAGTGCGCTGATACTGTACGATCCCCAGAAGATGATGGGCTTCGGCGTAAGCGGGAAATTCGGTGATCGCCTGTTGGAGCAGTGATTCAGCTTGTTGGAAGTCCTGGCTTTGGATGGCGGAAATAGCTTGATGGTAGAGATCCCCGGCAGGGTGACTGAATGCGGACATTGGCCAAAAACTGAGAAAGACCACAATGGGGAGATACCCCTTGAATGGAAAGATTCCTCTTCGCATGGGTTTCAGTGAATATCAAGACTCTGAGGAAGGTTGTGTCGCGATCGCCATGCTTGTAATTCCACTTAATCGGATCAAGTCCATCACTTTAATGACGTGTCCATGCGGGACTTGTTCATCGGCATTGATCAATAACGATGGCTTTGAAGAGGTTTGGCGAAGATGTGCCAATCGTTTTTCGAGGACCTGTAAGGTGATGGCTTCTTTGTTGTAATAAAGGGTGCCTTCTCGAGTCAGCGTGAGAGACACATGCTCGTCGAGAGAATCGGTTGACGATTCAGCTGTGGGGAGGGAAACGGGCATGCCCTGCTGAATGGTCATGGACAATGTCGCGATCATGAAAAACACCAGGAGGAAAAACATGGTGTCAATCATGGGAATGATTTCGATGCGGGGTTTCTTTTTGGCAGCGGCTGGCAGTCTCATGGTTGGTTTGATTTGAGCACGCGTTGGAGCGTGGCCTCCGTTTTTGTGGCGTAATGCTCGATTTTTTCGGTTTCTCGTTCCAGGCGTGCGACAAAAAAGTTGTAGGGAATAAGCGTGGTCACCGCGACCACAATTCCCGCGGCGGTGCAGATCAGGGCTTCGGCGACTCCTCCCGTCACCGCGTGAGGATTTCCTAGGCCGGATTGGGACATGATGCCGAATGAATCCACCATGCCGATAATGGTTCCTAGCAGCCCCAAAAGTGGACCGAGCGTAATTATGGTATCCAACACGGGAAGGCCACGTTTCATTTTGGTGAGTTCGACAATGGCGGTGGCTTCCATGGCTTTGCTAGGGCAGTTGGTTCGTTGGTGAATCCCTGTGGCCATGACCCGAAGCACCGGACTGGGTTGCTGTTCCGCGATGGCGAGGGCATCGCTAAATTTCTCTTGTTCGATCAGGGAGAGCATCTTCGGGGCGACGCGACTGGCTTTGAACTTTTTAAAATACATGACACGCTCAATGGTGACGGTCAGCGCGAGGAGGGAGCATCCGATGATGGGAATCATCATCCAACCGCCCTTCATGAGTATATTGAGGAATGCCATTGAGGTGTGCTCTTTCCTAGAGTTGAACGATTAACTATTGAGATCGAATTTGATAGGAATATCGACCCACTTGGTGATAGGAATATTCCCATCTTTCGCGGGATGAAATGTCCAGCTCTTCACGGCGTCTTGTGCGGCCAGATCTAATGTCGGATGCCCGCAACTTTGACGAATTGAGATCTGAGTGGGAAGGCCCTTTGTATCGATGAGTGTACGGACAATGACCGTTCCTTCCCATCCGGCTTCTCTTGCCACTCGTGGGTAGACTGGTTTAGCGGAAGACATGATGGTGGGACGAGTCACCGTTGATCCAGTCTGATCTGGTGGAGTGGCGGTCAGTGTTTGAGGTTTGGCGACTGTCTGTGGGGCTGGTAGGGAAGACGTTGTTGGGCGTTCTCTTCTTGGTGATATCTGCGGCATGATATTTTTGACAGAGTCCTGATGCCTTTGGAATGCCGGTGGCAAGGTTGGTGATGTCGGTTGGACCCGGCTTGGCATCTGCATTTTCATCATCTCTCTTGCTTTCAGGGCTTGAGAGGCATGGGTATCTCGTAAGATGGGTTGAGTAGGTTTTGGTGGGGTCAAAGGGGATGGCGTAACCAAAGGTGGCCGGGTTAGGAAAGCCTGTGCCGGTGGTATCGAAGGTTCTGCTCTCTTGGTTCCTGTTGTCGGCAGGGGGAGAGTCGAGGGTGGTGTGGTCATGAGCGCTTGTGGTTGAACGAGAGGGGGTGGCGTCTGTGAGGTCTGAGAGGTTTCTGGTGTTGGCAATAAGGTGACCTGAACGGTTGCGGGTTTTTCCTCCACGATCAGGGGTTTTGGCCAATAGGTCAGGCCAGCGATGATGACGCCATGCAAGAGAACGCTGCCCAATGCGCTGAGCACAAATATTCGGGTATCCGAATGTTGGTCAGAAAATGTCGAGGTCATGATCCCACCCGCTTGAGAAGTTTCGTCACCCGTTCATCCTGTCCGCCCAGATTGATATATTCTTTGTAATATTCCAGCGCTTTTTCAGGCGCATTATGATGGAATTCATAAAGGAGTCCCAGGTTGTAATGGGCTTCTGACAAACGAGGATTGAGAGCTAAGGCGGCCTGGTACTGTTCTTCCGCCGGCTTCAATTTTTCCAGAGCCGTATAGACGACTCCTAAGTTGATATGGGCTTCCGGGTTGTCTTGATCCAGGCGGAGAACATTCTCAAAAGCCTCGGCCGATTTTGTGTATTGTTTTTGTTGTTGATACAAAATTCCAAGATTGAAGTATGGGGCAACTAGTTGGTGTTGAAGCGTCACGACGTGCTGATAGGCCTTGATGGCTTTTTCCGTCTGGTTTGTGTGTTGCGCTAACGAACCCGTCATCAACCACCCATTAATATGTGTTGGGTTCTGAGCCGTTAATTGTTCGACATAGGGCTGTGCCAGTTCGGGATGCCCTTGCTGCATGTACCAAAAGGCCAGACCGTAGAGAGCCTCAGCGTGATGGGGGTCCAATTCTAAGACCTTTTGATGGGCCTCTATGGCCTTTGGCGCTTCTCGACGTTGATCAAAAAGCGCCGCGAGGGCGGTCCAGCTTTCTAGGTAATTCGGGTAGAGGGTGGATGCTTGTTGAAAAGCCTGTTCGGCTTGTTCAAGGTCTCCGTGGTCTTGAAAGGCAAATCCTAAATCCAGGTACGCCTGCGCAAATGAAGGGTAGGCCTTGACCGCTTGTTGCAGCGCAGCAATGGCATGCTCCGGTTGGTTGAGTTGCCCCAAGACTAAGCCAAGAAGGTGATACGCTTCGGCATAGCTGGGGTAAAGCGTGATCGCATGCTCCAAGGGCGCTTGAGCGGAACTCCATTGCTTGTGTTGATAGGCGGTGTAGGCTTGGGCGAAGAGGTCTTGGGCTTCCCCAGCAAAACTGCAAGGCTTGGGACCCAGAATGAAGATGAATGCACACACGATCAAAAGGTGAGTGCGTTGGATGGAAAACATCTGTCCGTCCTTTAGAGTGTGTCGGGCTGTCTTTACTCTACCAGATCAAACTGGATGGGAATATTGACCACGGTGGCTACAGGGAACCCCCCATTTTTAGCCGGTTCAAATGTCCATTGTCTCGCAGACTTGACGGCGTTGTCATCCAATAATTGATGCCCGGAACTTTTTTGAATGGTGGCTGATTCCACCGTCCCGTTCGCCAAAACCTTCAAATGGACGATGACGCGTCCTTGCCAACCCTGTTCCCGAGCTCGTCTGGGGTAGAGGGGACGTTCGGCCTTCAGCGGCTTGACCGGTGTATGAAGATTGCCGGTTTGGGCCGTGTGATCGAGAAGGATGCGTGAAGGAGTTGGGATGGATTTGTGAAGTTGTCGCGTAGGAAGGGGCAGGTTCTTCCTTGGATTAAGATGGGCAACAGGTTGAATGTGGGGAAGAGGGAAATCGAGAGTTCTTTCCTGTTGCTCGATGACGGTCCCCGTAATTTCAATGGTGTCCAATGTTTCAATTTCTTCTTCGAGTGGTGCCATCCCCCAGCTGGTTGAGAGAGGGATCAAGAGGATAATCCCCATGCACCCAAAAAAGAAGCCGGTGCATGGGGATCGAAGTGGCCACAGACCAAAGGGTATTGTCGTTGGCATGGATTAGTCGCAGAGGGCTGTTTAGGTGTTGCTGTTGATGTTAAAAAATTTGACGAATCCTGTCAGGAAGCTCACGCCCTGTTCCAGCCCGCCATTGAAATCTTGGACCAATGGTACCTGCGTGTAGAAGTACCAACTTGTTGAGTCATCGAAGTTCAACGTAATACCTGGGGTAAAAAGAAGATTGGTTGAACCGGTATTATTAACGGAGCGTCGGCTTAGATTGGTATCCACGTCAGTTTCGCTCGCAAGCCCTGGCCCGATTCCTCCCGCCTGGGAGAGGGTGCTACGGAACGTATCCCGCACATTGTAAATATAATTGAGCTGTCCGGAAAAAGCGATGCGAGGGGTGATATTGTAGATCAACCCACCTGACACGACATGGGTATCCCCGAACTGGTAGCCGAATTTATTCCTGAAGGTGTGGCGGTATGTGTAGGAAAGAAACTGATTGAGCGTGTGAGGTATGAGTTCATAGGCTTGGTACACATGACCCAGGACGCCATAATCCCCACGCCCTGCTTGTAAGGTGGGTTCTTCCACCACATTGGTGCCATGCCCCCCAGTTTGTGCTTCAAATTGCCCTGTTGGAAATTCTACCCCTGCGCCAATGACGACCATGCTTCGAAGAGAAGGCAAGATGCCATATTTAGCCATGAGCCGAATGTCCCCCAGCCCGTTCGTATCGAAGTTTTCAAATGTCCCTTCTCCATCATGATGCCCTCCGGTATCGGGCTCAATGCCAACTTCAACGCGATGATCGTGCTCACGGAAAATGACCGGTACCGTGAGTTGAAGGGTGAAATTATCGGTGACGCCATAATTAAGATTCATTTGAAGTTGTTGGTTAATGGTAGAAATTTCTTCATGTTCGTCTAAGATTTGCTCCTGCGTCTTGAGATTGACGGCTGCTACTCGTCCTTGTGGCCCCTTTTGAGGGATATAGCTATAAGAAAGGTCTGTGCGTAAGGTGCCGGTGGGCTGGATGCTGGGTTGATTGCCGATGTTCAGAAAACACGAAGCTGATCCGCAACTGGCCTGAGCAGGCGTAAGAATGAGAGTAAGGCTGAAAAATGAAAGAAAAATGAGACCAGAAATTTTCTTAACCAATGGGATGTTCATGAACGATATTCCTTTGAGTAAGCAGATAAATAATCGAGGCGCCGCGAGACAATTCGTCAACCCAGAAAAGGACCACGAGAAGGCGCACAAAATTTCAATGACGTTAGATGATGACGGATGACGGAAAATGTGACGGGGGGCCTCGGGCCAGGAGCGGGGAAACGGCGACTGTGAGATGGGACGTGAAGGTAGAGAATTCGAGATGATAGAGGTAGGGTTGACCAAAGTGTGGAGTCGGGTCTGTGATCTGCGCCATTTGCCCGGCACTGCACAATAACGTGCAGAAAGGGGAGGCATGTGTGGCGGCTTGATGATGGGTATGGTGTATCTTGGCATGCCCCATCATTTGGAACGGGAGCCACACACTCATTCCTAAAAGCATGCCTGCTAGGGCAACGGCGATACGATGGGTGATCGGGCGATTCACAGCAGTTGGCTATTTTCTGGAAACGGTTGATTCTTGAAGCAATGGCCGGACGGTTTCGGTGATGGATTCTTCCGTCAGTAACCCACCTTTGACGATCTTTCGGACATGTCCGGTTTTGTCAATAAAAATACTGACGGGCAGACCGACGACTCCATATTGATTGGCCACATGATTATCCGGGTCAAGCAGTACTTCAAACGTATGGCGGTGTTCGGCAATATGCTCACGAACTTTGGGGACGTCTTCCAATTCGTTGATGGCTAATACCACAAAGCCTTGATCGCGTAAGGCATCATAGGCTGTTTGCATGGCCGGCATTTCTTTTGTACATGGTTTGCACCAGGTCGCCCAGAAATTAAGCAACACGACTTTTCCTCGGTATTGGTCCAGCGAACCGTTCTCGCCGGCCAGGTTTGTGAGTTGAAACGAGGGGGCCGGGCTCCCCAGAAGAGGCGGACGACTCGCCATGCCCCATGATGCCGACAATCCCATTCCCAAGCAGAGAAATGTCGTGGTGAGATATATGCTGAGTTTGGCTAATGGTTTTCGTATCACGGAATCTCCTTGCTTCTCGGGAGCCGACTCCATTTCAGGGTTCTAGATGATGTGGACCATCAAAAGAATTCTCATCCCTACGGCACATTAGCCTCGACTCATCCAATAAAAATTAAGAGATTGAATGCTCGGAGGGATCGATGAACTGAAGAACAGGCTTAGTAGGGTGGGGCGCGGGAAGGAAGAAAGGTTTGGGGAAGAGTGATATGAGAAGAAATCGGGAAGGTCTGAAGAATGTCTAGTAGGGAAAGTCGGAAGGAATAGACATGAGAGTCCGAGGTTATGCTTTGTGCCGCTGCGCACATCCAAGCGCACATACCTGTGGTATGGGTTTGGGCTGAATGGTGTTGATGTTCAACAGCATGCGAGCCGACATTGAGCTGCATCGTGCCCATGATGAGGAGGAGCGCGAAGCTGAGTGAGAGGGCGAATGGTTTGATCAATCGTTGCATGGTGACGTATCAGAAGAGCGGCCTCAAGAAAAATTCAAGAATCTAGGGAAAAAATCGTATGAAACTCGTCAATATCCTGTCAAGTTATAGCGGGTGAGATGGGAAGGAACTTTGCCGCTCTAGAGGCTGGGATTTCCTGATAATGTTGAGTCTTTCGAGTTGATTCCCATCGATATTTCGGTATACTAAGGACATTCAAGAGAGCAGAAGGCTTTCCAGCCAACAATTCCTATCTCTTTATTGGGTCACCCCACATCTATTTTCTTATTTCAAGGTAGCGTAGGCCTATGTTTGTACGTCTTCTGAATATTCTGTTTGGCAGTAACAATGATCGAGAGCTCAAGCGGCTCAAGCCCCAAGTTGACAAAGCGAATGCGTGCGAAGCCTCGCTTCAATCGTTATCTGATGAGGGTTTGGCGGAGAAGACGGCAGACTTTAAGAAGCGGTTGGAAGCCGGAGAAACGCTCGACGATATTCTTTCTGAAGCCTTTGCCGTGTGTCGGGAAATGTCCAAGCGAAAATTGGGAATGCGGCACTTTGACGTACAATTGCTTGGCGGCATGGTCTTGCATCAGGGCCGCATTGCGGAAATGCGGACGGGGGAAGGCAAAACCCTGGTTGCGACTCTGCCCATTTATCTGAATGCCCTGGATGGAAAAGGGGCGCATTTGGTGACAGTGAACGATTATTTGGCCAAGCGGGACGCGCAATGGATGGGGCCGCTTTATCATAGTCTAGGGCTGTCCGTCGGGATCATTCAGCACGAAGCCTCGTTTCAGTTTGATCCGACATACGATGCGTCTGATAAACGGCTGCAATTTCTCCGTCCCTGTTCCCGGCAAGAGGCGTATGGTGCAGATATTACCTATGGGACGAACAATGAATTTGGGTTTGATTATCTGCGGGATAATCTCATCGTCACGAGTGCCGAACAGGGCGTTCAGCGAGAGCCTAATTATGCCATCGTGGATGAAGTGGATAGCATTCTCATCGACGAAGCTCGAACCCCGTTGATTATCTCCGGCCCGACTGAACAAAGTACCGACCTGTATTATCAAATCGACCACATTATTCCCAAGCTGACACGGGACGAGGACTTTACGATTGAAGAAAAAACGAAAACCGTGTCGTTGACGGATGAAGGCAATGTCAAAGTCGAAAAATTACTCGGGGTCGACAATCTCTATGATTTGAAACATCTAAGTTTGGTGCATCATGTGGTCAAAGCCTTGCAGGCCCATGCTCTGTATAAACGAGATGTGGAATATGTCGTGAAGGACGGTGAGGTGGTCATCGTCGATGAGTTTACCGGGCGGATGATGCCAGGGCGTCGCTGGAGTGATGGGCTGCATCAAGCGGTGGAGGCCAAGGAAGGGGTCAAGATCGCGAATGAAAATCAGACCTTGGCGTCGGTCACCTTCCAGAATTATTTCCGAATGTATAAAAAGCTCGGGGGCATGACCGGGACGGCCGACACGGAAGCGGCAGAGTTTGCCAAGATCTATAATCTGGAAGTCAATGTCATTCCCACCAATCGTTCCATGGTTCGGATCGATCATCCTGATGTGGTGTACCGCACGGAAAAAGAGAAATTTGAAGCGATCGCAGATGATATTAAAGAACATCATGAAAAAGGCCAACCCACATTAATCGGGACGGTATCCATTGAAAAATCAGAACGACTGTCGGCTCTCCTGAATAAACGCGGCGTCAAGCACAATGTGTTGAATGCCAAGTTCCACGAAAAAGAAGCCGAAATTATCGCGCAAGCCGGGCAGAAGGGGGCGGTCACGATTGCCACGAATATGGCGGGTCGAGGAACCGATATTTTATTAGGGGGCAGCTTCGAAGCGCTCTTCAAACAGCAATTCATCTATAAGGGTGAGGAGTTGAGCGAAGAAGATCTTGCCAGGGAATTCGAGAAAATTAAAACGACCTGTGAAGCGAATAAGGTTGAAGTCCTGTCGGCGGGTGGTTTGCATATTGTCGGGACCGAACGTCATGAAAGCCGGCGCATTGATAATCAATTGCGAGGCCGGGCGGGTCGACAAGGGGATCCAGGATCTTCGCGATTTTTCTTGT
>JAOUQB010000484.1 GCA_029879555.1 Nitrospirota bacterium
GTGCCCTTGGGCCACGATGGATCGCCCTGTCGATAGATGATGCTGTAATGCGTTCGCGACGACAAAAAATGTGGCCTGAGCCTGATGGTGTGACAGTCGTTCAAGTACCTTCGGAGTACATGATTCTTGGGGGCCATCATCAAAGGTAAGATACAGAACTTTTTCTGTTGAAGGCAGGCTTCGTATGCAGGCGCCCAATACTTTTTCAATCATCGAAACGGGCGCTTTCTTGTGGAAGGGAAACTTTTCTCGCGAGGCTTCGTCCAGGTCGTTCCCTTCGGCCATTCGAGAGAGGGTATGGTTTTGAGGAAGCCTAAGGTTTGCATGGGGAAACCATACACTCGTTTTAATGCAATTAAATGCTGTGGATTCGCGTTCTTTTCGGATTAATGCATATTCCCCTTAATTCCAGGAATCAATGGGAAGGGATCATAATCGAAGATGAGGTGAAAAATATATGAAACCGTTTCACGTTCTAACATGGTATGTGGCATAGAGAACTATCATGCTCGCACTTGGAAACCTGCAATGGTAGGAATATAAACAGGATCACCCTACATCAGAGATGTTTTGTTCAAATTTTGGCCGTGTAGCGACAAGTGGTTCTTCATGGATGCTTCGTTAATTTTTCCTTCAATCCTTTATTGGAAAGGGGGCATGAAACAAGAGCATAATACTTCAACATTGTAGGATTGACCCTACAGCCGAATGTTCTTTTTCCGTCTGCCATGTTGGTGTTGGTCGATGGGAGGCATTGAGTAATCAGACGGAGAAAAATACAGAAATCCGGCTTCTCGATTTCCTTTTCTTTCCCAGTTGTCTTGTCCCCCTCCTCGCAGTCTCCTGTTGTTTGATCTAGGTCATCATTGGTGGCAAGTCTTTTGCTGCCTTTCTTTTGAATCTATGAAATTTCTGAAGATCCTGAATGCAACAGTTGAAAAAATATGTGGCCTTGAGAGGTCGACCATGAAGGAGCTTGATGCCACTTTTTGTTCCTTGTCGCGAAATGACAAAGAATACCATGGGTTGTCATTTGAAGGATGGCGATCTTGATGAGAAAGTTTTCCCTTGGCCTGCCGATAGTGGTAGTCGACCAAAAATTTCCTTGTCCATAAGGTGTTTTCGGGCAAACACCATCATGAGGTGGTGACGAAAATTTCCAGTCTAAGTTTTCAGAGTCAGGCTGAGGGATCTCCGGGCTGTTGCTGGGTGAATCGGCAATTCCATTCTTCCCCTCTTAAGAAATTTTTGTCTGCCCATCGTTTCACTCTATTGAAGGAGGCTTTGCATGGATCAGCATGAATCACATTTCTGTCGGTCGCCTCGCCATGAATTATCAGCCTTGCGCCGACAGAATACTCGTATAAAAACATGGCTGATGACCATCGGGATTTTTGTGACGTTAGCTCAACCGATGTGGGCTGTGGCTGGTCCTCCCGATCATGCCAAAGCGGTGTTTATGCGTGGGGAAGTGACCATGATTCATATCGACGAGATCGTGCCCGAGCAATCTCGATTTGCGTATTTTCTCCGATCTGAACATGCCACCGACCCGGAAGATGTGTTGGAAATGATCTTTGAAGGAGAGCCACCTTTCCATCTTGCCACCGGCAAGAAGGTCAGTGTCAAAGGAAGAGCCGTGCGCGGAAAAATCTGGGTCACGGAAGTGGCTGCTCTCGATGGTGACGCGTCTGGCGCTACGAGCGGAGGAACAGCGGCTGCGGCGACGACCGGAGATCGGAAAACGATCACGTTTGTCATCAATATGTCAGGCGTGGACTATGCCGCCCAAGGGGCTTCGCCCTATACGCAATCCAGTGTCGATTTGTCAGGGAAATACATGCACGATTCTTCAAGTTATTCCGTCCATAGTGCCTATAGAGAAGCGTCGTTTGGACAAGTGACCTTTTCTGGGAGTGCCGCCACCGACGTGTTTCTCGTGGAGGTTCCTTACGATTCAGCCGAAGGGTGCGGCTATCGGACGATTGCCTCCCAAGCCGATGCAGTGTCTCCCGTTAATCTCAATGGGTATGTGCATAAAATGTACGTCGTGCCGCCTAAAGCCATCTCAGGCTGTGGCTGGTTGGCATTAGGGGAAGTTGGGAGTTATGGGAGTACCTCGACGCGGAAATCGTGGAGTACCAGAATTGACCCGTTGGCCTTTGCGCATGAATTAGGCCACAACTTGGGCTACCATCATGCCGCCACCGATCCGGATAACGATGGGACCAAAAACGTAGAATATGGCGATACCTCTGATTTAATGGGGTACTGTTGTGCCAAGCGAAAACTCAATAGTGTGCATGTTGATCAAATCGGGTGGTTTGATCGAGCAGATTTACAAAGCAAGATTGTCGATGTCACCAGCACAGGTCAATTTACCTTGGCACCCCTAGGGACTGACCCCTCTACGTCAAGCGATCCACAAATATTACGAATTACGACAGAGACCGGATGGCCCTATTATCTTTCCTACCGTCAAAAAACTGGGCTCGATTCGGCTCTTTCCACCACCTATACAACCGGTGTCAACATTCACCGGGGCTTGGAAAATGGCAATTGGTCGTATCTCATCAAGGTGCTGACCAGCGATGCCAGTGATCCGAATGTCAATCAATTTCATGATGTGGGCAGTGAATTGGCCATCACTCAAATTGAGAATAACGCAAAC
>JAOUQB010000485.1 GCA_029879555.1 Nitrospirota bacterium
GGCTGTTCTTTCAGGGTTAAATAGTCGGTATAGCCCTTCGAATCTCCCCCATAAAATGTGGCACGATCATAGGGGCTGAGAGGGGAGGCCTGACGGATACGTTCCGGAAGGTCCGGGTTGGAAATGAAGTGCCGTCCAAACGCGACAGCATCAGCCAAATTATTGTTCGTATACTCAAGGGCTGAATCAGGGGTATGTCCTCCAGCCGAAATGAGAACGGTCTTTAACACCTTCCGAAACAATGAGGCGGCTTGTGGGGCGTCATCAAGACTCACGTCTTGCATGCCCGCATTCGATGAACGTGGCTCAATGAGATGGATATAGGCTATGCCTCGCGCATCCAATTCACCAAGGACATAGGTGAATAGCTTGATGGGATCACTATCCTTCATGCCGTTAAATGTTCCATAGGGCGATAATCGCACGCCGACACGATCTTTCCCCCAGACTTCGATGACGGCATCGACCACCTCGAGCAACAGGCGGGCACGATTTTCAATGGCGCCACCATAGTGGTCAGTGCGGGCGTTGGAACCATTCTGAAGGAACTGATCCAGCAAATACCCATTGGCCCCATGGACCTCCACGCCATCAAAATCCGCGGCTTTGGCGTTTTCAGCTCCCGCTTTGTAATCAGCAACAATTCCTGGAATTTCGTCTATGGCTAGTGCACGAGGAACCACAATAGGCGTTTCCTGCCAATCAGCCGTGAACGTCCCACTGTTTTCCGGAGCAAGAGCCGAGGGAGCAACAGGTAAAGCCCCATTGGGTTGATGCGAGGGATGTGAGATGCGTCCGACATGCCAGAGCTGAAGAAAGATGCGCCCACCAGCCTGATGTACCGCATCGGTCACGAGTTTCCATCCCTGGACCTGCTCGGGGGAATGGATGCCCGGGGTAGCTGGATACCCCTGGCCCTGTTGGGAGACTTGCGTGGCTTCGGAAATAATCAAACCGGCCGACGCACGCTGCGCATAATATTTGGCATTGAGCTCGTGTGGAATATTTCCCGGCTGCTTTGAACGCATGCGCGTGAGCGGCGCCATGATGATGCGGTTAGGTAACGTCAGAGAACCCATCTGTAATGGCTCAAACAGTTTGGTCATGGTCAGTGTCCTTGGTGATGAAATACATAGTGAAATGATACCCACTCCTTAATGATGCCGATCGCTCACCGGTGGGCCACCATCCTCTTAGCAAAGAACCGGCGTATATGGCCAGCAATGATCTCTCCATCTTCTTCGAGAGCAAAGTGCCCTGTATCGAGTAAATGAAATTCCAGATTTTTCAGATCTCGTTTATAGAGATGGGCGCCTTCAGCCGGAAAAATCTGATCATTCTTGCCCCACATAATCAACGTGGGTGGTTGATGATCCCGAAGCTATGCCTGCCATTTGGGATACAATAGTGGTTATGACCCGTAGCTATAGAACAACTGCAACTGAATGTTGTTGTCCGAGCAATCAAGTAAATATTACAATGGCCTTACAAGCCACCGACTGGAAAATCTACGGCAAGGGGGGAGCCACCGAACTGCTCGGCCTCAAACCCACCACCCTCCTCTCCCGCATCAAAAAAATGAGGATTGTGAAGGGTAAGTGAAATTTGAAACAGAATAAGATGGGGAAGAAACCCATTAAAGTACAAAGATTAATCTACTTGGTATGTTCACCCTCTGGTCCATTCTTCAAAAGGTAGCGAGTTAATTGGCTCCTCAAAAATGTTCTCTCTGTCTGCAACATCGTGAGCTTAGAAATAGTCATATACTTCCGAAGTTTGTGGTCTCTTGGCTAAAGAAAAATACACCTGGTCAAATTCGTAAAGGTGATAGTCCTAATGTCCGAATCCAAGATTCGGATAAAATGCGGCTGTTATGTAACACCTGCGAGGAAATGCTTTCGAAATGGGAGAAGGAATTTGCGGAGAAAGTCTTTATTCCTGTGCATTCCGGTGAGTTAGCCAGGGGTCATATTTCTTATGGACCTTGGGCCATGAAATGCCTTGCTTCTATTTCTTGGCGAGTGCTTATTTTTCATTCTCTTAGTCAAGGGCTACCAAATCTGCATGATCAACATATTATAGAAGAATCTAATCGTACTTTAGAACGATTGCGCTTATTTATTATGGACGAAATTCCATCACCAGAACCCTATGCCCAACATCTATTACCTATGGAAATAATAGCGGATCATACCCTCCCTCAATTATCGCCATTTATGAATAGATATATTGTGAGTACATTAGATCATGATGTTATTGGTTCTAAAAATTGCGCTTATATTTATTCAAAATTAGGAACATTACTTCTTTTTGGAGAAATTGTGGATCCATTAGGTCATGAGTGGGATGGGACACGACTATCAAATGACGAGGGTGCACTTCGTATACAGAAATATTCAATCCCAAGTAGAATTTGGGAATTCATTAACAATAGATCAAATCTCGTTGCTAATGTTTCTTCGCAGATTTCAAGTACGCAAATGCAAAAAATTGAGTCCTCAATGCACAAGGATCTCAAAAGACTTGCTTCAAGCAAGCTTGTACAAGCTATGGATGCGGATAATAAAGAACCCCGAGGCAAGACCACGGGGTATTAGAAGAGGGTTAACTGACGCAGGTCTTCTCTGGGACTACCTTGGTTTTGCACATAGCGTTCAACC
>JAOUQB010000055.1 GCA_029879555.1 Nitrospirota bacterium
TGGAATTCGACCCTTGTATGACACACGGAACGATCTTGATACCGTGGCCGGTGTGGCCGCCAAGCTCACCGAAATGACCGGTGACGGTCGGTTCCGCGATTACTTCAAATTTGTGTATGACAACCGAGTTGATGTCTACGTACAACGGTTGTTGGATGCCAGTAGCACGGGTTATGGCTATAGCGTCGATACCATGTTGAAGTCAGAAAAAGGTTGGATGGTGATGTGTCGCACGTATCCACGCCAACCATTCTGGGAAGAAACCAACGAATCCAAGCCACAATGGACGCGGACGGGTCGGTATGAAAACTACCGAGTTGAGCCGGAAGCCATTGAATACGGTGAAAACTTCATTTCGCATCGAGAAGGTACTGAAGCCACGCCATACCTGCCGAATGCGATTATGTCGACGAATCCGTATGTGCGACCGGATGACTATGGTATTCCCATCACGGCGCAACATCATGATGATAAGACTGTCCGGAACATCAAGTTGCCGTGGCAGGAAATTAAACGGTATTCCAACCCATTGTGGGAAAAAGGGTATCAGTTCTATTGCGTGACACCAAAGACGAGACATCGGGTGCACAGTCAATGGTCAGTCAATGACTGGGTCCAGATGTATGAGTCGAACTTCGGTGACGCGTATCGAATGGATAAACGGACACCAGGTGTCGGGGAACATCAAATCCATATCAATCCACAAGCGGCGAAAGACCGTGGTATCAACGACGGTGACTATGTCTACGTTGATGGGAACCCAGTCGATCGTCCGTACCGTGGTTGGAAGCCAAGTGACCCGTACTACAAGGTTGCGCGGTTGATGATCCGGGCGAAATACAACCCGGCGTTCCCGTACCATGTGACCATGGCGAAACATGCGCCATATGTCGGTACTGCAAAATCAGTGAAAGGGCATGAAACGCGACCAGACGGACGCGCGATTGCCATGGATACTGGGTATCAATCGAACTTCCGGTATGGGGCCCAACAGTCCTTTACACGGGACTGGTTGATGCCAATTCAGCAATTGGATTCACTGCCAGGTAAGCATGCGGTGGGTTGGAAGTTTAAATTTGGGTACCAAGTGGACAACCATGCGGTCAATACGGTGCCGAAAGAATGTCTCATCCGTATCACGAAGGCGGAAGACGGTGGAATCGGTGGCCGTGGACCGTGGGAACCAGTCCGGACCGGGTTTACACCAGGTCAGGAAAATGAGTTCATGATTAAATGGCTCAAAGGTGACCACATTAAAATCAAAGTGTAAGAGACAGTTTCTGGGAACCCCAAAAAGGTTCACGGACTGTTCATTTGGTAAACCAATATTTAAAAAACGGAGGAAACCATGCCAGAAGTTTATAATTGGCACTTAGGCCGAAAGATGCTGTATCCCTATGAGGAACGGCATCCAAAATGGCAGTTTGCGTTTGTGTTCAACATTAACCGGTGTTTGGCGTGTCAAACCTGTTCCATGGCAGATAAGTCCACGTGGCTGTTCTCCAAAGGGCAGGAATACATGTGGTGGAACAATGTGGAAACGAAGCCGTATGGTGGATATCCACAGTTCTACGATGTGAAGATCACGCAGCTCATCGAACAAGTCAACCCAGGAGGACAGGTGTGGAACGTGCGGGTCGGCCGCAAACACCATGCTCCTTATGGCGTGTTTGAAGGGATGACCATCTTTGACGCGGGAGCCAAAATTGGCCAAGCCGCCATTGGGTACATCCCGACTGACCAAGAATGGCGTTTCGTGAATATCTATGAAGATACGGCGACGTCAATGCGTGCCATCGTGGAAGGCATTGATAAAACCGGGTTCACGAAAGAAGAACCATGGAAAATGACCGGTAGCAGCTTGCCGGAGCATGAAACCTACTTCTTCTACCTTCAACGCATTTGTAACCATTGTACGTATCCTGGTTGCTTGGCAGCTTGTCCACGCAAGGCCATTTATAAACGGCCTGAGGACGGGATTGTCTTGATTGACCAAAACCGTTGCCGTGGGTACAAAAAGTGCGTGGAGCAATGCCCGTTCAAAAAGCCGATGTACCGAGGCACCACTCGGGTGTCGGAAAAATGTATTGCCTGCTATCCACGTGTTGAAGGAAAAGATCCTTTGACGGGTGGTGAGCCAATGGAAACACGCTGTATGGCCGCGTGCGTCGGAAAAATCCGACTCCAAGGCTTGGTCAAAGTAGGTGATGACGGGTTGTGGGCGGAAGATCGTTGGAATCCGTTGTATTATGCCATTCGTGTGGAACAAGTGGCGTTGCCACTCTACCCACAATGGGGCACGGAACCCAATGGGTATTACATTCCCCCACGACAAGCCCCACGTGGCTACATCCGGCAGATGTTTGGGCCGGGCGTGGATAATGCCATTGAGAAATATTTGGTTCCAAGCCGGGAATTGTTGGCGGTGCTTCAGCTCTGGAGAGCCAGCCAACAGATCATCTTCCGGTATGACGTCATTCCTGGACCCAAAGTGTTTGAAACCCAAATTCACGGTCGTAAGTTTGAGATGTACAACGACACGGTGTTGGGCTTCAACAAATCGGGCAAGGAAGCCGTCCGGCAGCAGGTGGAAGAGCCAATTTATATCCGTCCAGCGGAACGGGTAAACTGGCTGTAAGCGGTACCCTTCGGGTAGCGTGTCGGTGAGAGCAGGGGGCGACAAGTTGTCGCCCCCTGCTTTTTTTTATTACTCACAAATCATTGAATCATCAGGATAGGGGGATAATGAATTCACTCGACTATGCTAGTCATTCAGATGAAGTCTTTGAAAAAACGACAAAAAGTGTTTTGAATTGTCTCAAATGCCTGATACAATCAAGCCTTAATCGGAATGTTTGATGAACCGTACCTGTTTAGACTTTATTTGACGTGAATCCATCTCTTGCTTCAAAAGTAGAGGGACCATTTGCCGCCCAAGCCGTTCCTTTTGCGCAAATTATTAAAAATGGAGAGATTCCAGCTGCCTACCTGAGCAATGATTATATAATGCATCAATTTGTTGAACGGTTGGTGCACTATATCTTGAGTGTTCCTCAGGGGGCTTTTTCTATGGCCGAATTAGGGAAATTGTTAGAAATGATGGACCCTACCCACCAAGTACTATTTTTTAAGCGGTTAAAGGAGAACAGTCCTGGCAGTTTAAAGCAATTTGCTCCATTATATTATGGGTTTATGGCCGAATTTGATTCTCTCCTGTTTACCTGATTTTTATTGCACATTGTTTAATTTGAGAAATAAGGGCCTTGGTCCTAGAAGGTTCACGTCTTAAGGTTTATAATTATGGGAGAAACGCTACACTTTTTTGCGAGGACTACTGAATGAATTCTACCTTACACCGAGCCGTTGCAAGTTTTTACAATCTTATTTATGAAGGTCAAGCCTTTGCTTCTACAATGGGAAGAATTGACCAAGGTGAACAAGAGCGATATTTAGGACGAGTGGAGGGCCTTAATTGGGTCTTAGATCGATGTCAGGAATTAGAAGATGTTGATATGAATTTGACGACGGCCTCGTTGCAAAAACTTTTAGGAGATGTGAAATCCGACCTTGAGCATGAGCTGTCTATTCAACGAAGAGAAAAGGGGCGAAGGGCTGATGGGCGCGAAGAAGCGTTACTATTTGTTGGCGATTATCTGGCCAGCCTCATGACCGCTACCGAAATAGAGTCCGCGAAAAGTCCAGTGTAATACACCAAATAGGAATCTTGATCTGGGCCATAGTCAATGGTCCAGAATTCCTCCTCACCTGCTTTTTCATCCGGCCATGGTTTTTTCTACAAAGACGATCATACGGGAATGGATTGTGCTGGCACTCTGTCTTGGATTAGGAGCGCATGTCGCTCTTGGTGTGCTCTTACATGGAAGCTTGGGTTGGCCAACGGAGGCGTATGGATTTTATGGGATGGCGTTTGGGCTGGTGATCTATGTGGTCGTACAGGTGAGCCGATCCCTTTGGTGGCTGGTGAAGGGAAAATCAAAGACCGTAGATTTCCCCCATTAGTTGATGATAGGCAGGTGGCTTCTTGTTTTACACTAACGGAGGGTTTAGGAAAAATCAGACTTTTCGACGAGAATACCTTCTTCAATAAGCATAATAGGAATTTGATCTCGAATGGGATAGACAACGGTCTCATCCTTCCGAAGAAGGCCGCCATCAATTTTTTCCGTGACTGGTTGCCCCCCTTTTGTCTTCAGTTCTCCTTTCACAATTCGTTGATTCAGTTGTTCAACAAAGGTTGGCTCTAGTAGGCGAATATCTTGTTTGGTTTCAGGGCAACAGAGAATCGCTAGCAAATCTTGAGCAATCGTCCCTTTGTCATGTGAAGCGGTATCAGTTTCCACCAAAGGCTCCTTTCAAGAGTAGACCGTGGGAATTCTATGCGGTCAATGTAGCACCACCTTGGTATTGAGGCAAGACAGAGTCTCTTCCACTATGAAATGATACTGAAGGGGTGGTTTGTTTCTAACATGAAATGATACTGAAGACCGTCTGGTTTCTGTTCATGATGAGGGATGAACCTCATCATGAACGACACCCCAATCAAGACGTTAGAACACGTTCGACAATTCCTCAATGGGAACAAGGCCATTGAGTTCAGCATTGAAGCCAAGGAGGCCCGCTATGCCTGGATTCAGGCCATGCTACTCCGCTTCCACTACCGCCAACTCGGCAAAGCCGAGAAGGGGCTCGTGCTAGATTTCCTCCAGAAGGTCAGCGGCTATTCCCGAATCCAACTCAAGCGGTTGGTGCAGCAATATGTCCAAAACGGCCGGCTCCACCGGCGTCAGCGCACCGTCCAGGGGTTTCGCCGCCGCTATACCCTGGAGGATATCCAGTTGCTGGCGCAGACCGATGAGCTGCACGGGACGCTCTCCGGGCCGGCCACGAAGAAGCTATGTGAACGTGCTTGGGTGCGCTTCAGGCAGTCCGAGTACCATCGGCTGGCTGGCATCTCCGTGAGCTACCTGTATGTCCTACGGCACAGTTCCCGCTACCGACATGTTCGCCAGCACTTTGACAAGACCCGTCCTACGGTCTCTCGCCTCGGCGAACGCCGGCAACCCCAGCCCAATGGCCAGCCGGGGTATCTGCGCGTCGATACGGTCCACCAGGGCGATTTGGATGGGGTGAAGGGTGTCTACCATATCAATGCGGTCGATGAGGTGACCCAGTTCGAAATCGTCTGTTCGGTGGAGAAAATCAGCGAACGGTACCTGATTCCCGTGTTGGAGGCCCTCTTCGAGCAATTCCCCTTTGTCATTTTGGCGTTCCATGCCGACAACGGCTCCGAGTACATCAATCAACACGTGGTCCGATTGCTCAACAAGCTTCTGATCGAACTAACCAAGTCCCGCTCCCGCCATAGCAACGACAATGCCTTAGTGGAAAGCAAAAATGGGGCGATCATTCGGAAGCAGTTGGGCTATGTCCACATCCCCCAACAGTGGGCATCCCAGCTCAACGTTTTCCATCGCGACCACCTCAATCCCTATGTGAACTTTCATCGACCATGCTTTTTCCCGGTGGTGAGCCTGGACGCCACGGGGAAAGCCAGGAAGCGCTACCCCTACGAGGCCATGATGACCCCCTATGATAAATTCACATCCCTGCCCAATCCCAAGCAATACCTCAAACCAGGAAGGACTCTGCAACAACTCGATGACATCGCCACCGCGATCAGCGATAATGACGCGGCCAAACACCTGAACGCAGCCAAATTCACACTCTATCAAATCATCTTTGAACAGAAACCCCGGACGGCCTAATGAATCAGGATCTCAGCATGTACCGCCCCGCTGCTTTCAGTATCATTTATGGATTAGAAAATACTGACAGGCCCAGGTATTCTGGCCGGGAACCTGGTTGAACCTCTTAAAGAGCAGAACAGATGTAATGCGAAGCAGCATCGGGTTTGTTAGACTAGCGGTGTAAGGATCCAAGTGCCTTGATGAGTTATTTTTCCTTCCAAAGCCTACAACGCTATTTTCTTACCGGCCTTTTTATCATCGTTCCTGCCTGGGGTACCGTGCTGATCCTTTATACACTTTTCGAAGCTCTAGAAGGCATGACAGCCGATCTCGTTTGGGCGTTATTTAGAGTGACGGTTCCGGGATCCGGCATCACATTTTTTTGCCTGCTCGTTCTGTGGGTGGGAATGGGGACGACCTATCTTATCGGACAACGTATTCATCAAAAATTTGAGGCCTCATTGGAACAGATTCCCTTTGTCCGAAGTATATATTATACCTTGAAAAGTATGGCCGATGTGCTCAAATTCGGTGAACGATTTGGCCACAGCAAAGTCGTAGCTTTTCCCTTTCCTCGGGAGGGAATGTGGGCGCTTGGATTTGATATGGGCTTGCCACCACGAAGACTCCAAATCTCTTCCGAGGGACAATTGATCATGGTTTTTGTCCCCACAGCGATTCACCCGTTTACCGGGTATTTGGCTTTTGTGCCGGAAGATCGGGTGAATCGGATTCAGTTACGTCCGGAAGAAGCCATGAAAATGGAATTCTCGGCTGGGCTCTATCGGCCGCCTTCCGGGTGGCTCACTCCAGCAAGATTACCTCTGACGCCCTAGTCCTGACTCAGTTCTTATGACTAAACAGGTGAATGTGCAGATTAGGCGTGCGCTTGAAGCTGATGTTGACACGATCAGTGCATTTAATGCTGCGCTAGCCAGAGAAACGGAAGCTCGCATGCTTGACCTGCAACTCCTGCGGTCAGGAGTAGAAACCATTCTTCGCGATCGCAGTAAAGGCTGGTATGCGGTCGCTGAAAGTCTCGCGGAACCAGCCCTCCCAATCGTCGTTGGGCAGATCCTTATTACGTGTGAGTGGAGCGATTGGCGGAATGGACATTTTTGGTGGCTGCAAAGTCTATATGTCGCCAAGCCGTATCGTCAGCAGGGTGTCTTTCGTCAACTGTATCAGTATGTCTATGAACAGGCTCAGACGAATGCCGAGAAAGTTTGTGGGTTTCGTTTATATGTAGAACGAGATAATCACGAAGCCCATGAAGCCTATGCCCATATAGGATTTCAAGAGACCCCTTACCAGATGCATGAGATCGAGTTTTCTTAGGACCCATTGTCTCTTCCAATATTACCCACATGAATGACGGAAAAGATTCACCCAACATATTTTCCTTCCATGTCGAAACTCTAATCCTGCGCATGCCCAATACCTTCTCTTGGATGTACACCTGTCTATTGAGTGTCTCAATTTTCAGTTCGTGGGGAATCACCATGGCTCAAGCTGAGCCGTTGGTGGAGGCATCCGTCACAGAAGCTCGTCCCCATATTCAAGATCTTGGTATAAAAATTGGGCAATACCAATCGGGTGAATGGAATGCCATCACCGATGTTCCTGGCGTGAAAGTGGGACATATCACCATCATGGAAGGGACAGGAGACTTAATTCCTGGGCATGGGCCAGTTCGGACAGGAGCCACCGTCATTATCCCTCGAGACAATGTGTGGCATCACAAGGTACCAGCAGGAGCCTTTATCTTAAATGGCACAGGTGAAATGACGGGTTTGGCATGGGTGGCCGAATCTGGATTTTTAGAATATCCCATTGCATTGACGAATACCTTGAATGTGCCTCGAGTGGCTGATGGGGTCATGAGTTGGATGATCCAGCAGTATCCGGATATTGGCATTCGCGATGATACGCTCACTCCGGTGGTTGCCGAATGTGATGATAGCCGATTAAATGATAGCCAAGGTCGACATGTCTCACCTGAAGATGTCGTCAAGGCTTTGGAAGAGGCAACCAGCGGCCCTGTGGCAGAAGGATCGGTTGGCGCGGGGACCGGAATGGTGTCCTATCAATTCAAGGGGGGAGTTGGGACGGCCTCACGGGTGCTTCCGCCTGAAAAAGGAGGATATCGCGTTGGGGTATTAGTGAATGCCAATCATGGCCGACGACATGAATTCACCCTGGCGGGAGTACCAGTTGGCCGATTATATGCGGAGGAGGAGCACACAATTGCCAAAGAAGGAGCCGTGACTGCGACTCCGCTACATCCCAAAGATTTTCACCTTCAAAAACGACAAGATAGTGGGTCCATTATTATTATCCTGGCGACAGATGCTCCGCTGGATGCTCGGCAGTTAGTCCGTCTTTCCAAGCGGGCGACGATTGGTTTAGCCAGAACCGGATCGATCTCCCATCATGGGAGTGGAGATTTTGTGTTGGCGTTTTCCACGGGGAATAGCATTCCGCATTATCCTAAAGATCCCACGTTTGCCATGACCCATCTGGCCGACACCCATCTCAATGCAATCTTTCAGGCCACGGTGGAGGTTACAGAAGAGGCAATTTTGAATGCGTTATTGCAAGCAACGACCGTGACGGGACGAGATGATCGACGATATGAAGCGATTTCCATCGGGCAACTCCGTGCCATTTTGGCAGCCTATCCATCAACAAATAGTAAGGAGTGAAAAGTAAGTAGCGAGAAGTGCGTGAAAAGAAGACTCTGTCTTCCATTGTATTTTTTTCTTGTTGTCTCCTCTCCTTACTTCTTGCTTTTTATTGCTTTGGTTAGCCCGTTGAGCAGTTATCCTTAACAACGAAAATGAATTATTCATGATGCAATGTCATGTGGCGGTCTCCCAGGATTCGAATCCCCAACAGGCGGCGCAGGTCGTCTCACGATCGGTGCATGACGCCTTTGGAGAAACCGGCTGTGATTTCGCCTGTGTTTTTTTCTCGCCCCATTTCACAGAAGACGTACCATCCTTGGTGGAAATCGTTCGTAAAAATCTTAACCCGAAAATATTGCTCGGCTGTATGGGGGCAGGTGTGATTGGCGGAACGCAAGAAATTGAGGAGCATCCTGGACTGGTGCTTTGGGGGCTCAGCAATCCCAGCATGCACATCACCCCATTTCACTTGACTCCAAAGAAGAACGGAGAGGAATTTTCATTAGCAGGTTGGCCAGACATGCCGGAAGTATCTGCAGTTCCTCGAACATTTCTTCTATTTGTTGATCCATTTACTACCCCGATTGATGAATTTTTTGCCCTCCTCGATCACCATGCTCCTGGGTCGTTGGCCATTGGGGGCATCGCCAGTGGAGGGATGGATGAAGGGGAATCTCGATTGGTCTTAAACGAACAGATTTTTGAATCGGGAGTCGTTGGTGTGGCGATCCAGGGAGGGGTTGGAATACGAACGGTTGTGTCCCAGGGGTGTCAACCGATTGGAGAGCGCTATGTGGTCACGAAGGTGGACCGGAACGTCATCCAGGAACTTGGCGGCATCCCGCCATTGGAGCGATTGGAGACGACGTTGAAGGCGTTGGGGGAATCTGAACGACAGCAGGCGGCGAATGGATTGCAGGTGGGGATTGCCATGGACGAACATCGTGCGGAATTCGGTCAAGGAGATTTTTTGATTCGTGGCTTGTTAGGGGCGGATCGGCAATCCGGGCATTTGGCCATTGCCGATTTTGTTCAGGAAGGACAAACCCTTCAGTTTCATATTCGAGATGCCAATGCTGCCAGTACCGATTTAACCGGATTGCTCGACAGAGAGCGTTTCGCCTCTCCCAACAACCAAGCCAAAGGGGCCTTACTCTTTAGCTGCAACGGGCGGGGGCAGCAGTTTTTTCAGACGCCGCATCATGATGTCGCTGCTGTCCATCAACACCTGGGCATGCTGCCCATCGCGGGATTTTTTGCAGGGGGAGAAATTGGACCAGTTGGAGGGAAAAATTATTTGCATGGCTATACGGCTAGCATGGTCCTGTTTTATGATAACCCTTCCATCGACGCGTAAGCCCCTCAATATTCACCACTAATTCTAACCAGCGGAGAATTCATGATGAAGAGTCGAATTGTGCGAGTATCCCTCGTTGGCCCATTCTCGCCCCTCAAGGTCCGTGGTCTATTAGTATTTCTAGGAATATTCCTCCTGTCATTTCCCAGTTTCGCGGCAGAAGATGCGATGGTGAAGACGTCGTCCGGGTTACAATATGCGGACCTGGCTGTGGGTA
>JAOUQB010000486.1 GCA_029879555.1 Nitrospirota bacterium
AACACGTTTGGTCGTGAGGGCGGTTACTTCTTTATCCAGCCATTCGCCCGGCACCGTTTCTAGCGGCATATTCCCTATCACCAACCAGGTCTGTGGATCACCGGGCTTTCGCACATAGATGTCACTCATGCGTGGATTACCTTTAGCCGGTTTTTGGTTACCGACCACCAGTTTGGCCACTTCAGAATTGTCAGCCGTTTTCACGGTCACCGTTTTGGATAACGAGCCCTCTTGATTAGAGTCCTGCAGTCCAAGACGTTCATACAATTCCGGGTTTTTTGTTTTCGGTTCATGAATATGGAGGTCCCCCATTCCCACCAGGGCCTGCTTCACCTTTTCTACATTCGCACGATAGCTCGATTTTTCTTTCACACCCCAAGCATTTTCACCGCGTACCAAGGTGACTGTTTGTTCCTTAGTCTCAATGACGATTTCCTTTACGTCATTGATCACATTCATGAAGTCTGGGAACAACAACTGCCCACTCTGGGGAATAGTGGGAGAAGGTTCACGGTTCACAAATACCGCTAACATTATCCCCACGATGGTGATACCGGCTAATAAGCCTATCGTTTTCGATTTCATGGCGTTCCTTTGAATGTCTGCTTAAATAATCAAGTGGTCTCTCAACACATAGGGGGAAATGATCGGACTATTTGGATTTTTTCCTCAAGCGCGAGGAACTGAACCAGACCCCCACGATGCCGATAACCACAGGCACAAGACCAATATTGATGAATTTCACCCAGCTTTCGACGCTTTCAATATTTTTTCCCAGTTCATGCTGCACAGCCCGTAATTCCTTTCGCACCTGGACTAGGTCTTGGCGAAAGGTCGCCATAGCTGTCTGCTGCTCGGCACTCATTATCATAGCGCTGCCTTCTGACTTTTGACTTTGCAGTTCCTGAAGCTTTCTTTCCGTCCCTTTCAGCCGTTCTTGCAGCGCTTGTTCTTTCTGACGAAATTGTTGCTCAGCGTCTTGTTGCAAGGCACGTAACAACGTAAAGGGTCGGGAATACCCCGCTCGACTTCTGACGCTAATGAGATCATTACTCCCGGTGAGATTATCGAGAGCGTTCGTCACAAACGTCCCGTTTCCTGATGTGGGAATGCCAATCCGCTGTCCAAAGAAATTCTGGACCTGTGCCCAAAATTTATCCTGCAAAATATCGGTATCCGCCACCACAATCACGTTGATGGGGTCTGTTGACTCAGCCACATGTGGCTTGTCCTTGGCATCGCTCTGAGGTGCAGGGCTAGCATCCCCTTCGTTTACCGGCTCATTGGGCTTGCCATCGGGAAAAGCCGTTTTCACTTTTCCGGTCACGCGGGCCGCCACCATCATTTTTATGCCTTCGGGCTTGTAACTGCTCAATATGCTCCCAAGATCGGGCATGAAGGACAAGGTTGACGCATCAATTTTCATCGCGGCTTCATCGGATTGAATTAATGGGGTCAGTTCCGTCCCGACGTCACCTTTTCTTTGGAGAATGCCAGCAGAAGCCATAGTAATGGCTGGCACTTGCGCGGTCACAATATCATCACCGCTGAAATGCTCCTGACGAAAATCCACCCATACTGGATAATCCACCACTTGCATTCGAGCCTGTTGCTGAATTTGCACTTTCTTGGCCAAGGGTAAATCGCCTAATACTTTCCCCTGCACCATTTCCAATCCCCAGGCGTCGAATAACTTCGGAAGATCTGAATTGCGAGGACCTTCTCCGCCCATGGGATTCATGGGGTTGCCTCCTCCTCGATCAGACTCTGCCAACGGATCTACAAAAATCATGGTATGCCCACCCTGTAAGACAAACTGATCAATCGCATAGAGAGTTGGATCACCTAACCTTTTCGGATGAACAATCATTAAAACACTCACGTCTTCCGGTATGGTTGTCGCGGTCGGTTCAATTTTTTTGATCTCAAACATTTGCTCAATATGAGTCACAATGAGCCAAGGTGGACTGCCTCCACCTTGTTGCATCATGGGCATCGCCCCCGCTCCATCAATCGGAAGGGAACTGATCAATCCCAGAACTTTTTTCTTGGGATTCGCGAGTGAATGAATCATCTTCGTGAGATCATATTCTAAAAACTCTTCCCTCTCCGGCTGGAAGAAGGGCACTACTTCTAATTCGTCAGTGGAACTCGTTCCCGCCAACCCAAAATAAAATTGTGTGCTGCCATTGTCTAACGGGATACCTTGTAAGCCATATGCCACTGCACGGTCTTCTTCTTCCGAAAACGGCTCAGGATCCATCACCTGCAAGACAAGTTGGCTGCCTGCGACCTGGGCATATTCTTCCAGCATTTCTTGAACTCGCGTCGCATAACCTTTTATCCCTGGTAGACCAGTAGCCAGTTTTTTTGACAAGTAAAAACGCAATGTGATGGGTTCGGTCAAATTCGCCAAAACATTTTTGGTCCCATCTGATAGGGTATAGAGCTTATGATCAGTGAGATCAAAGCGGGCAGAACGTAAGGCCGCGTTACTCATCATATTGAATGCCCCGAACAAGACAGCTGCCAGGGCAATACCGGTTCCGGTCAATAATCGTTTATTCATAGATCCCTCTTCATTTGTTCCATGCTGTTCTCATGATCAAGACGTTTCGTCCTTATTCGGCTTTTTTCATATC
>JAOUQB010000487.1 GCA_029879555.1 Nitrospirota bacterium
GTTTCATGCCAATCACGGATTGCACTGGGCCCGTCATCCCGACATCCGTCAAATAGCCGGTGCCCTGAGGCAATATTTGTTCATCGGCCGTTTGCACATGCGTGTGGGTTCCAAGCACCGCAGACACTTTGCCATCCAAAAAATACCCCATGGCCATTTTTTCTGATGTGGTTTCGGCATGCATGTCGACCAGCACATAGTCGCACTGTGACTCTATCTGCGATAGCTCTCGTTCGGCTACTCGAAATGGGCAATCCACCATGGGCATAAAGACTCGCCCCATCAACTGCACGATGCCGAGACGTTCACCCTGGACCGTTTCAATGACGCACGACCCTTTTCCCGGGACCCCATCTGGATAATTAGCCGGACGGATCACCCTCGGCTCCTTTTGCATATAGTCCATGGCTTCCCGCTTATCCCAGGCATGATTGCCTAACGTAATAGCAGAAAGCCCGAGGTCGAAAAGTTCTTCAGCAATGTCTGGCGTGATTCCAAATCCACCTGCCGCGTTTTCTCCATTCCCCACCACCAAATCAATGTGATGGTCTTCAATGGCCTTCGAAAGGTGCTTCAGCAACACTCGACGACCAGGCTCCCCCATAATATCTCCGACAAACAACACATTCATATGTCGTGGCTATCAGCTCCCTCCAGGCTACTTGGCAAATTCGATAAATCGATTTTCACGAATCACGGTCACTTTGATTTGGCCTGGATAGGTCAGTTCCTGTTCAATTTTTTTGGCTAAATCTCTGGAAAGTGCAAAGCTTTCGGTCTCACTCAACTCACCCTGCCTAATGATCACCCGTACTTCCCGGCCGGCTTGAATCGCATAAGCTTTATCAACACCTGAATACCCCGTGGCCAACGATTCCAGTTTTTCTAACCGCTTCACGTAGGCTTCCAAGGTCTCGCGTCTAGCACCAGGACGGGCGGCTGAGAGGGCTTCCGCCGCCGCCACCAAGACTGACTCCGGGCATAACGGTTCAACTTGTTCGTGATGAGCCGCAATGGCATTGACGATGAGTTCAGACTCACCCCATTTTTTGGCCATTTCAGCCCCCAGCATGGCATGGGTCCCTTCTTCCTCATGGCTCACAACTTTTCCAATATCATGAAGCAACGCCCCACGCTTGGCGAGTTTCACATCTAGTCCCAACTCCGAGGCCATGATTCCGCAAATATAGGCAGCTTCTCTCGCATGGTATAGATTGTTTTGCCCATAGCTCGTCCGATATTTCAGCCGTCCTAACAATTTAACAATCTCTGGATGAAAATCTGAAAGCCCAACCTCAAAAATGACCTTTTCAGCCTCTTCTCGCATCAGCTTATCGATATCGCCCTTGACCTTCTCCACAACTTCTTCGATCCTCGTCGGGTGAATACGGCCATCATGCATTAATCGCTCTAGCGATATTTTGGCCACTTCCCGGCGCAGGGGATCAAATCCTGAGATAATGACCGCCTCCGGCGTTTCATCAATAATAAGATCCACCCCAGTGGCCGCTTCCAACGCCCGAATATTCCGTCCTTCTCGACCAATGATTCGCCCCTTCATGCTATCGTTCGCAAGAGGAACGACGGAAATGGTGGCCTCATTCACATAATCTCGGGTGATTCGTTGAATGGAACGAGTCACGATTTCGCGTGCATCACGATCTGAGGCCTCTTTGGCTTCGTCCAATATTCGTTTAGTCAGAAGGGCCGCATCCAACCTCGCCTCAGTTTCAATTTCACTGAGCAATTGGCGCTTGGCTTCATCAGCCGTGATCCCGGCCACCTGTTCCAACGCCATGCGATGTTCTTTAATCGCCTGGTCGCACACGGCCGTCTTCTTAGCCAGGGCGTCCTCCTGCCCCTTCAGCGCTTGTTCCTTTCGTCGCATCTCCTCATCCCGCTTATCAAACTGGCTAACTTTACGCTCAAACGCTTCCTCTCGCTGAACGAGTTTTCGATCAGCCGCCTGAATTTCATTGCGTTTTTCCTTTTCTTTCGCCTGAAGCTCGGACTTCGCCTGGAATAATAAGTCTTTGGCTTCAATCTTCGCTTCTTTAACCAGATTCTCCGCTTCCCGCTGGGCATTCTGGATCAGCTGTTGGCTTTGATCCTCGGCCTCCGAACGTCGCTTGCCATCCACATGTTGCTGGAACATTTTGGACGAAACAAAGCCGATCGCTAACCCTACGACACCGACGAGTATAGGAATGAGTATGTCCATTGTTTAGCTCCTATTTGTTTCCCGTTGCACGCATAGTCAGTAAAGGGTGCCCCCCTTGAACTCACCACCACGCACAGTTGTCATACCGTCAACACGAACACCCTTTAGGGGTAGGGAAAGAAAAGGCGGGAGAGACGAAACTGCCCGATACTATCTCATCATTAGGATAGAAATCGGCGAGAGGAACCGGGACGATGAAGGGAACGAGTGGAACGTCTTATGAGCGCCCTCTGTTGTTCGGCAACACATATGGATGAAACCCACACATGTTGCGGCTCGAGGAAAAGGCGTGGTCCTAGGTTTTTCACATTTAAATGCACTGCCTGCTTAAAATCGAAGGACCAACTATTTTCCATGAAAAGGGCCTCTAATGACTTTACGAAATTTGATTGCCAAGCATACGAATGACTCACACAGA
>JAOUQB010000488.1 GCA_029879555.1 Nitrospirota bacterium
TTACCAAAAAAATATTACTGGCTGCGCCTTCGATGACGAAGCCATCCCGGACAAAAATGGCTTCGAAGACCTTGGCTTCTTGAGCCTTCTGCTTCGCCAGCACATTCGGTAGAAGGTTTAAACTTTTAATATCGCACCGGTCCCAACGAATATCCGGAACCGTGATAACCTTCGCGCCTCGCTTGGTCAATTCCACAGGCATCGCCCCCATCTCGCGAAAAGATAAAAACACGGTGGGCGAGACATTAGGAGGAAATCCATGTTCACGAGGAGCGGCCCCTCGAGTAATCTGAATATATATCTTCCCTTCAGAAAATCCACTCTGCTCAAGCCCAGTGAGCAAAAGTTGATGAAAATCGTGCGGTTGTATTTGAAAGGGGAGCTGAATTTCTTTGGCACTACGAAGCAGGCGCGCACAATGATCCTGCCAAAAAGCAGGGACCCCGTGATAGGCCCGAACAACTTCATAGATCCCATCACCAAAGAGGAATCCCCGATCATCAGGCGAAATCGTAATCTCCCCTAAAGGGGAGAATCGACCATTGAGATACCCAATATTTGGCATACAACCTTATTAAGCGGAAGAAGGAAGAACCGTCACTTCAAATACCCGACGGTCTTCAGCAGTGAATTTCCACGCCATTCGCTTATTAAACTCCACGCGATGCTTTCCCGGTTCCAACGCGTGAAACTCAAACGACCGGCGGCCAGAATCTACTGCATTGTTACTCACGGTGCGCAAGAAATCATCAGCGACTAACGCCAACACCTTGGGATTATAAGTGGGCACCCATTGTTCTCCACGGGTACGATCTTCCCACAAATGAATCTGAAAGGTTTCCGACTGCAACGTCTGAATCGGTTTAATGTCAATTTGGCTCGTATCCATATTCTGGCCCCTACTTGAAACACATTCAAGGGTAATTAATGAAAGATTATTCCCCAGTTAACCAATCACGCTTTTTTAGGCACACAAAGACTTGCCCTTTCGCGATGTGAACATCGTAATTTACCACACAATACCCTCCCCCATCCGGGCCAAACCCTGTCCGAATATCAAACTTCTGAAAATGCCAGGGGCACGCGACCACAAATCCTTTGAGTCGGCCTTTCCCCAAGGAAGCCCCTTGATGAGGGCAGATATCATTAATCGCAAAGCACCGGTCATCGATACGAAAGACCGCAACACTCTTACCTTCAATTTTAAAGACGCGGCCTTTGCCTTCAGGAAGATCCTCAAGATTTGCCACAAACACATACCCTTCCTTCGGACTCACCGGTTCACGTTGCCTCAGGTCCATAACAGACGGAATCCCAGGGGGCTAAGGAAAAGATAACGCAAATTTGAGTTGATTCCCAACAATCACCTTCTCTCTGTCAATAAAGCCGGCATTGGTCTCAAGAATATAGCGTGCGTCCTTTGGCGGTGGCCCATACCAGGTGCAGGGATTGGCGGAGCAGGGTGGAACATCTTTTTCCAAATGCACCACAATTTTACTTTCATCTACCCAGATGACATCCACTGAAAATTGAAACTCTTTTGTCCACACTCGATGAGGACCGGATTCCGCAAAGATATAGAGCATAGCCTCATTGGCTGGAAGCGCCGGCCTAAATGCCAATCCAAACAAGAGTTTTTCTGGCGTATCTGCCACCTCCGATTTCAGAAACGCTCCATTCGGAAACTTCACAGTGATCACTTGCGTCTGGCCAGGGGCATTAAATAATAAGGCCCCTGAAATGAGAAACAAGGCCATAACCAGCAAGAAAAATATACGTTTTTTATTGGTTCCGTCCTGTAATTTCAAAAACGACAGCATAGAAATAATTCAAAGCTCTCTTTCTAAGGTTGAATCAAAGAAGGCACTCCCTTGCCTCTTTTCATGCAGATCCAAACTGCCCAATTTACCTGGAAGTCTATTCAAGGTAAGCTATTATTATAGTTTTGTCAGATGTCACCCGAAAAAAGAAGGGAAGAGAAGACAAGTATAATATTCAACTTTCCCACACACTTCTTACCATGGAGGAATCACATGCGCTACCTCCCCATTACGGCTTTTCTCCTGGCTCTTACATTAGGTCCTACGGTTAGTGAATCAGCACAGCCTGCTGTTTCGTCGGTTATCGATCAATTTGTCTCGCAGATTTATCCTAAAGGTAGTCGTTATTTCTGGGTGATCAATGATACAACGTCCGATGTTTCAAATGAAATCATTGTGGACATTAATACCGAGCTTCAAGTGAATTCAGAGGAAGACCCCCAGACCAACCGCTTCCTACTTCTTCTCGTCAAAGGAAGACTGATTGGAGCCCAGCAAATCCCCCTGGGCGCCAACGTGAATTGCCACAATGATGAAAAGGAAATTTAGAGCTTCCCCAACGACAAAATTTAACCAGCCCAAAAAATAAAAAAGCCCCGTTCCTAGAATAGGAACGGGGCTTTTTATATGAAACGAGTTAAAACTTGAACTATTTAGTCAAGATTAACAACTGGCCCCCAAGGTGGGCAGCATGTAATTGACACTTGTAGTTCAATAAGTTGTTGGCCGTCACATACGTGAGATCGCTCATAGGAATACCAATATATTTGGTTTCCCCTGGCGCCAGGGTAATTTTAATGT
>JAOUQB010000056.1 GCA_029879555.1 Nitrospirota bacterium
GAACTGGTTATGTGGGGAAGTGTGTCCACAGGCGTGCTCATTCTCTGTTTACTTGGCTGGCTCTATGGATTGGGTTGGTTGACTCAATCGTTTGTAAATAATGCAAAATCTTTGGATGGGACAGAAGAGGAAAGAGCCAATTTCTGGGATAGTCTCCGGATCCCGGCTGATCAGCCCCTTCTGTTGACGGCCTTTACCGGTGCAGGGGTAGTTCTGGTTTTTGTCTTCTGGGCTCTGTTACCCTCAACCACTCCCCATCCTCATGAAGAATATGAGTTTATTTCGAAGGGGCTAAAGGAAGTAAAAGTCGAACCTCAAAAGGTCCTAAAAGAGACTGAGAGGGTGTTGGCTAAAGCAGAGTTGGTCGTGAAAAAGCTCGAAGAAGAAAAGGGTGGTGAATCAAAAGATTCAAAAGCGGAGAAGGCAAAAGAGCCAGCGGCCAAAGAAGCGGAGCCGGATAAAAAATAAGTAACGACAAAGACACTCAAATTTTTCTGATCTAGCAAGAGGAATGGGGCATGCCTTATAAGTATGCGAAAAATGATTCGGTGTACACAAATGTACGAGTGAAGGGGGCCTAGTAATGAGATCGGCCAACCATATACAGAAAACGAATGCCCAAAGCTTCTTAGAAAAGATGCCGGTAATCTTTAAGTGGGTGAGCTTCGTCTCCGTGTTGTTACTTCCAGTAATAGCCTTGGCAGCTGGGGCGGAAACCAAGGCGATGTCAGTGGAGTACCGTGATGTTCCTGGTATTGGTAGTCGAAATTTGGTTTGGATTGTTGCACAGCAACATCTGCTATTGGCCGGTTTCGTGTTGGGTGTACCGATTTTTGGTTGGGTGTGCGAGTTGGTTGGGTGGAAAACCAAAGAAGCACGCTACGACAAGTTGGCCAAGGAGTTTACGAAGCTCCTGACCTCCGCCTATGCGACCACAGCCCTGTTTGGGGGAATTCTCCTATTCTTGTTGATCGGGCTGTATCCTAAGCTGATGGCTTACCTCACCGATATGTTTTTCCCGTCCTTCCTGGTCTATTGCCTATTGTTTTTAGCCGAAACTGCGACCTTGTATATGTATTGGTATGGCTGGGATTACATGCAAGGGAACAAGAAAGCCTTTCATCTCTTTTTAGGATTTCTCCTGAATCTGTTTGCGATCGGCATCATGATCGTACCCAACTCATGGGCCACATTTCAGGCAAGCCCTGTGGTCGTGGGTGATGGGGATGCCTGGACGAGAGCGTGGATGGCTATGCAAAACCCCACCTGGTGGCCGGTTAACATTCACCGCCTCATTGCCAATGTGGTACTCGGTGGCTTTATCGTTGGCGCCTATGCAGGAATTCGATACCTTTTGGCGGTTTCCCGTGAAGAGCGAGAGCATTACGATTGGATGGGATATGTCGGCAACTTTATTGGGGTGTTCGGGATGTTGCCACTCCCATTTGCCGGTTATTGGTTGATGCGGGAAGTCTACCAGTACAATCAGCAGATGGGGATTACCCTCATGGGTGGATTCCTTGCCTGGTTGTTTATTCTTCAGGCGATGCTTATTGGGGTTCTGTTTTTGGGCGCGAATTATTATTTCTGGATGGGTATTACCTATCGAATACCTGGGTCTGAAAATTCTTATAAAAAACCCATAATGGCAATGTTGGTTCTACTATTGCTTTGTCTGGGTGTGTGGATGACTCCACATTCACTAGTGGCCAGCTTAGCGGAAGCTCAAAAAATGGGTGGGACGCACCATCCATTGTTAGGGGTGTTCGGTGTCATGTCTGCCAAAATGACTGTTTCAAATTTGATGATCCTTGTCACCTTTATGAGTTTTATTATGTATTGGCGCGCGGGGAAGCAAGAAACGGCCGGTTGGGCAAAAGCTGCTAAAGCCATCATGGGTGCACTGCTCGTGATTGGAGGAGTGGCGGTTATTGTTCTCGGAGTCTGGGGCTATTTTGTCCCGGCCATTATTCGGATCAATTATTTCTCTGTTGCCCAGGTTCTTATTGTCTTGTTTATTATGGTGACGTTTACACCGTTGACGGCATTGTTAATGAAAAGCGCCAAAACGACAACAGAGATGGTCTGGGGGCAGATGCCCATTCGTGCTGGATATAGTTTGGTTCTGAACGCGGTGATGGTTATTCTACTCATGTCTCTCATGGGCTATGCACGGTCTTCCTCGCGAGTGCATTGGCATATTTATGGGGTGATGCGAGACACGTCAGATTATGCCTTTTCTCCGGCACTGGGGTATGCGGCTGCGTTTATGTCGTTGAATACCTTTGTCTATTGTCTGCTGGTCGCGTTCATATTTTGGGTGGCGACATTGGGAGATAAGGCAAAGGCTCAACAGACCAAGTCGGCGCCAGATAATGTTCCTGGCGGTGCCCCAGTGATGGCTGGGGGCGCACCAAGTAGGGCCGAAAATATTGAATCAGGGATCCTCGAAAACCATAAGTGAGGCATCATGAGTGAAGTTGCGTTACTCCAAATAATTGGGCTGTGTGTCGTTGGAACCGGGATTCTTATTCTCCTGTTTATTAAGGGGATGTTTATCCGAGTGGTTGGGTTCGTGGCCATGGTCTTAGGAACCTTTAGCTTGATTGCCTTAGGGGTCCCGCAAATGGCCTCCCTCCCACCAGCAATTGAAACCTTTGATTTAGCCGAAGTCAAAAGTCCTAATGATTTGGCGGCTATTGGACAAAAAATATTTTTTAGTAAAGGTCAATGTGCTCTCTGTCATTCAATTGGGCCAAGTGAATCGGCCCGTTGTCCTGATTTGAATGGGATCGGGGCGAAGTTGGCTCCAGAATTTATCTATGAAAGTCTGACCCAACCCCAAGCCTATATTTATTTAGACTTCCGCCATGCAACAAAGCCTGAAGAATATCCTGCACGTATGCCCCATATCGATAAAGATCCTATTGGGCTGACTAAACCTGAAATTTATTCTGTAATTGCATTTCTCCAAAAGATGAGTGGAGAGCCAATTAGTATAAAAGTAGAAGATATCATGGAATCTGAAGACATAAAATCTGAAGCGATGAAGGTCGCCTCGGTTGTAGATTCCCTTTCTAGACCAGCTGAGTCTGCAGACCGTGTCGTGGCTCCGTAAGATGACGAATCGGAGCACAGGAGGAATAAAATGAGAGGTCCAATTGCAAGCGGGGCAATTCTTCTGGCGGGGATGTTTATCTTCCTGAAGTTTATTCTTCCGATGGTGACAGCTCCCTTGCCGGCGAGTTTGATCTATCTCTATTTAGCACTGACCTTAAGTGGCATCATGATTTTTGGGACCATGAGTGCCTCAGGGTTGGAGTCTCTTATGGGCCCTATTTTCAGATTCTTGTCAGGGAAAGGCCAGTCTGGTGTTGGGCAAATGGCGAGATTAGCCGTGCTCGTGCTGTTCCCATTATTAGTTGGATGGCAAACCTATACCCGATTAGCTCCCAGTGACCTTCCTCCTGCAGAGAATCGGACCATTCATCCGGCCCCTCCTGGTGAATTTGTCGGTTTAGCAAATCCCTATCAGAATAATGAGGCTAACATTAATATGGGGAAAGGACTCTATGCCGCCTACTGCTCGCCCTGTCATGGCGCGAATTATGACGGTAAGGGAACGGCTGCACCTGGTTTTAATCCCCCGCCGGCCAACTTCAGTGATCCGGGAACCATTGCTCAGTTACAAGAATCTTACTTATTTTGGCGAATAAAAAAGGGTGGTGTTGGTTTACCTGTGGAGGGGATGCCCTGGAAGTCAGCGATGCCCAGATGGGAAGAAGAGTTGTCGGATGAGTTTATCTGGAAAATTATTATGGGTGAATACGATGGAGCCCATCAATCCCCTCGGACATGGGAAGAAGAAGAGTAACTGACCCCATCCATAACTTGAGAACGGTGTTTTTGTGGAGAATATGACATGCTGAACAGACTGAAATTCCTTTCAACGGCCATCTTTGTGGGAATGTTCGGGATACTCGGTTTTACGTTGGTATTGGCGAGCGATCCACCTCCTGCAAATGATTCCGGTGGAAGTGTGTCGGTCCGTTTGTATCAGGTGGAGGGTAGTCTTCCTGCCGATGATCCGAATTCTGCACAATGGGCGTCCGTTCCTGAGTCGGAATTTAAATTGGCTCCGCAAGTTCACTGGAAGGACCGCATTCAGGAAGTGACAGTTAAATCAGTAAAAGTCAAAGGATTGCATGATGGGCAAAACCTGGCAATTTTAGTGGAATATGAAGACCCCACCGACGACCCTAAAGATGCTGCCGCCGTAGAATTTATGGTGGGGGACAAAAAGGCTCATTTCGCACATGGGCAACCGATGCTTCAGGTTGAAGGAGGTCCGGTCAATATTTGGTTTTGGAAAAAAGAAAACGGGAAAGCGCTAGATATGAGTGCCAAGGGATTTAAAACCTTGACGACCCAAGAAAAGCAAGACGTCACTGCTACGGGAGCGTGGGAAGGTGGTTCTTGGAAGGTGGTATTTACACGAGCCCTTAAAACTGAAGATGAGCAGGACGTTCAAATAGAACCAGGAGAATGGAGAAGTGTAGCCTTTGCTTTTTGGGATGGAGCTGTCGTGGATGGACTCGTCAAAGAAAAGGGTAGTCAAAAAGCCGTGTCATCATGGTGGTCCATTCGAGCCGAACCAAGCGCAGATAACTCCATATTTGGTTGGGTAATCTTTGGTCTCCTTCTAGCCGCAGGTTTTGAAATGGTCGTCGTTCGGAAACTGAGAAAGGGCCAATCAGCATGAAACGGGTGGCCACGGGAAATATGGCAAGAATGTTGTTGAATGGTGTGTTGATAGGTTTGGCTGCCAGCCTATTCTTGTATGGATGTGCAGGCGATGAAAAGTCGGCCAAAGGTAAAAAACTCTACCACCATTATTGTAGCCATTGTCATGGAGATTCTGGTCAGCAGGGCGAAGGATTTAATTGGGACCGGATGCCCGACCCACGGCCAAAAAACCTGGCTTCAAATGCGGAAATGTCGACATTTAGCGACAAAGAGATATTTGATACCATTTATCGTGATATGCGGGATACTTCGGATCCAAATGTTTTAGATGACGATAGCTATTTTGCCGTGTCCACGATGCCAACATTTAAATACACCCTGTCCGAGGAAGAAATTTGGAGTATTGTCGCGCATGTTCGGACGTTACATGGGATGTCCTTGACTTATGATTGGATGGGGCGAAAAAAAGAATTAGAAGAAGCCTTCCAAGTAATCCAGCAGGAAATGGAGAGCACTAAAAGTGCCTATGAGACAGCTATAGAAAAAGCTGAAGCGGCGCAATCCGCCTATGAAGATACTTTGACTGACGCCCAGCTTGAGACGTATGAGCCAAAAGATATCACCGTTCCAGAGGAGGCGCCATTTCTCAGCATCAATGCAAAATTTGAAGAAGCCAAGGCGAGTGTTGAGAATTTTTCCAAGCGCCCCAAAAAAACAAGAATTGAGCGCCCCGACCTCACAATTTCTGATGCGGAGCTTGCTGTACAGGTAGAAAAAGGAAAGTCTCTCTACAGGAATACCTACGGCTGCAATGGGTGTCATAGCCTTAATGACGAAGGGGGGTTGGTTGGCCCAGAGCTAGATCGGGCTGGATTTCGATTGAATCCGACGTGGGTCTATCAATGGATTCGAAATCCACAAGCGATGAAAAAACATACACGAATGCCTAATTTGGGTGCTTCCGATGCAGACGCCAAAGCCCTGACATATTATTTAGGGACTTTGCGTGCACCGATATCTCAAGTTCCGGTTCCCGAAGCGGAATAAGCGTTTATTAAGAATCTCTCAATCCTTCTGGTTCGTTGGGGCAATCCCAGCATTCTGTTTTCAGGGCCACTCCAGCCGTAGTCGTGGCATAAAAATCCTATCGTGTTCCTAATAGTATCCCTACCAGGACAATGAATCCGATCCAACAATGCTGTTTGAATAGTGCCAAAGCCTGCTGAGGGGTAATCTCTGATCGAAGGAGAAGCACTTGATAGCCCATGAGAATTGCGATAAAGAACAAGGCTATAAAGTATTCCATCCCCAACCCACTGATCTCGCCAACTACTGATAGAAAAAACAGCATAGAACACACAGCCATGCCCACTCCCAGCCATGTGGAGGAACCGAATAAAATGGCTGAGGACTTCACGCCTATTTTTACGTCATCCTCCCTATCCTGAATGGCATAGATCGTATCGTAAGCAATTGCCCAACAAATCGTGGCGGCAAAAATCAGCCAGGTCCCCATTTCTAACTCATTGCGAACTGCGGCCCAGGCCATCACCCCACCCCAGCCAAAGGCGACGCCAAGAACCAATTGTGGGATATGAAGGATGCGCTTACAGAAGGGATAGATGCCAGCAAGGGCCAAAGCGACCGGGCTGAGTAGCCAGGTAAGAGGATTCAAAAACGATAACAGTCCTACGGCACCAATGAGTAATATGGCTAATAAGCCCATGGCGTCCTTTGGACGTAATTGCCCAGAAACTAAAGGGCGGTGCCGGGTACGCTCGACCTGGCCATCGAAAGATCGGTCGGCTAGGTCATTCATAATGACCCCCGCACTCCGCATGACGAAACTACCCAAGATAAAGATGATCAGCAGCTTGGTTGAGGGCCAACCTCTGGAAGCCAGGACTAATGCCCATAGGGTAGGAAAGAGTAAGAGAAGCGTCCCAGTTTGGTTGAACAGCCGGACGAGATGAGCAAAGGCTTGAAGGCGAGGGACGAAGGAGAATTCGGGAGAATCAGAGGAATCGGATGTGGACATCAAGACAATACAAGGCCAATTACGTCCATGTACCCTATTGAACAGTGAATCGGGTGATACAAAGAATTTTTTCAGGCTGGTTGGTAGGAGACACGACGACCATCCATTCTCCTACATGAACTTTAGGTTTCAAGGATTTCAAACTCCACATCCGGTATCCTGAAGAGGGACGAATAGAAAGATTGACTTCCGAAACCTTCGTCCAGATACCATCGATTTGGTGGTGCCAGCTATGACGAAGCTTTCCTGCAGTGGTGGCCATGACTTTGGTCCAGAGCATGACGAGTGAAGTCTGGGAGGTTTTCACGATTGGGATGGCTGCCTGCTCGTTGTTATCTTTTTCACAATAGGCGGGGGGCGAGAAAATGCCTTCTGGATTTCGATTGGTGACACCTTTGGCAAGGACGACTTTTTCCACCAGAAAGACTGATTCGGCCTGGACAGGGCTGGAGAGCATCAGCATGCCCCCCATCTCTATCATGGCGCACAGGAATATGAGGTGAACAGCACCCTTCATGATAGCTCCTTGTATTGTCAGCCTTTCACAGGTAGCAAATTAGGATATCTTCCCATCCAAGTCAATGGAAAGAAAAGATGAGGTTTCTAAAATGAGAGGCATTTGTATGGGTATTTCCTCAAATTCCTGATCCTCGTCCCTTGAGTTGACGATTCCAAGTGACGAAAGGTATAAACGACCCCAACACGTATGCGTCTCGCGAGAGTGGTCGATTCATACTACTGTTTGACTTGTTCCGTATCCTGTCTTGAGCCGGCGTAGCTCAGTGGTAGAGCAACGGTTTCGTAAACCGTAGGTCGGTGGTTCAATCCCACTCGCCGGCTCCATATTCCATTCCCCCCCAAACACGCGTAATCTTTGTCAGGGCAACAGCCCATTCATCTCCTATTGCAGAAGGATGATGTAGATGTTGCCCCGAAAACAGAGAAGATGTATTTCCCCATGCATGGCGAGATGGGTTGGGAGGAAAAGGTCCTATCAAAACGTTGATTTAGGCAGAAGTTCAGGTAAGCTAGGACGAATCGATGTAGACGATAGCAATTGAGAAAAAATAGTTTACTAGTCGATGCTCAACCGAATGAGGAGGAACATACGATGTCCCTAGCGAGCGAGCTTGAGATCATCCCCCCGACGCAGGGTTTTTCGACTTCTTTGGGATCACAAAAATCTTATCAAGTACCAAGCCCTGTCTTGCAAGCTAAGAAGGAAGTGGTGGCCTTCTTTGGTGTCGGTGTCGAATGCATCGGGGAAATCTGGTATGAAGGGAATGTGCAAATTGATGGCCGCTTGGAAGGCACGGTCCACACGAAGGGCACACTGGTCATTGGAGATCGAGCGGTGATCAAGGCCAAAATTGAAGCCGGAAGCGTGGTCTGTAAAGGGAAGATTCAAGGAGAAGTTGTGGCGAAAGACTCCATCAAGCTGTTGTCGCCTGGATTCATTGATGGGACAATGAGTGCCCCTCGGCTCTCGGTGGAATCCGGAGGCGTGTTTAATGGCCGGGTGAATATGGGGGCTTCCTCATAACATCCTGATCCACTTCGACAAGGGACCTATCCTGCATTCATTTCCTATCTCTGCTTTTTGATCAGTTCTCCTCACTGCGGGCTTATTGATCGTTTTCATTTGAATACGGCATGCCCAAGCCGTCTTTCATCATTCTTCTTCAATCGACTTCTCTTGCCCTCTATAGTTCTACCCGTATGATGAATTGTCGAGACGGTTAACGACTTCGACTCGTTTAACTCCAACATACCTGGCAGTAAAGATCATCATCTTTCACTGATGACCACGTTCAATTATTGGGGCCTGTCGACCTTCTTAACAAAAAATTCTGCGGCAATTACGACTCGGTTTGAAGAGGGTCTTTTGAATGGTGATTTTTGTGTTGTTAACGAGGTTTAGTGATCAATGATGCCAATTGTTTCCCCACGGGTGTTAGGCACATCACTTGCTCAAACGAAAAGGTGAACCAACACTCACAAAAGGGGCACCATGAAGACTTGTGAAAAATGTCAGGGTTCGATGGTCGTGGAAAGAGCCGTGGACTTAGAGGTTGGGTTGAGTATATTGTACTTTGCTTGCTTGAATTGCGGAAAACGCATCCAAGCAGAAAAAGAACCCCGACCCCTCGTCCACTAATTTATTGATAGCCAGTCAAGAATACATGGAGGAGAGCGATGCAGCCACAGAGCCGACCCTTAACGCATGATGAAACAAAAGCCGCAGAAGCCGCATTCAAAGGCGCCCCCTTTGATCCGAAATGGTCAGAAGCGGCGAGAAAAGTGTATTTAGGCCTTTCCTCAGCGATAGCCAATAAGCGTCATGAAGCCTTTGAAGACATTCAACCTTCTCAGCCAGCTACCGTTGCTAAACGAGTTGTGACAGAAATCAAACAGCGATCACGGGTTAAATCTAGCCTGTGGTAGATAAGTAAGCCCATCGTGGAGCGAGGGCATCCTTTCGAAGGATGCCCTCGCAGTACTTCTTCAACCTCTCTCGACAGTTTGACCTTCCTTGATTACAATTCATGCGATTGACTAGAAATATAGAATAACCTGCGCCGCTTTGGCAGAATCATCAAACCGACTTCGCTTGCAATCTAATTCCAAGAGAAGAGGGGAAACCGCAGGTCTGCAACCTACGATGCCACAAGAAACCATTTTCATCGGATTGGGGTCGAATTTGGGAGATCGGCAAGAGCTCTGTGATCGGGCCATTGCTCTTATGGCGTTACTTCCTCTTTCGGAAGTGACGGGCATCTCGTCATACTACGAAACCGAACCTGTTGATCCAGAGGGGAGACTGGGAGAAACCTGGTTTTACAATGGGGTGGTTCGGTTGGAAACCTCCTTGACGCCGACCCGTCTTCTCGAAATCTTGCAAGAAACTGAACGAGGATTGGGCCGTGACGATGTCGATCAGCATGGTCCGCGGACAATGGACTTTGACATACTCCTGTTTGGCCAGCAGCAGATTGATCTACCAGGGTTATCCGTGCCTCACCCTCGTTTGCACCAACGTCGGTTTGTCCTAGAGCCCCTGGTGGAAGTGGATCCAACCTTGAGGCACCCGACGTTAGACCGTTCAATGGCCGAGCTGTTACAAACCCTTCAAGACCCTAGTCGTGTG
>JAOUQB010000489.1 GCA_029879555.1 Nitrospirota bacterium
CCCTGTGTGTGTTCGGCACTCCCCCATACGGCAAAGACAATCCAGTCCGGGGGACGCGCCATGTTGAAGGTGTGTTGCAAGGCGGGAATGAGATGGGTGAGGTCTTCCCGAGAGAAGACCGCTTGCTGTTTCCTGGAGGAATCCAGAAGCCCGCTTCCCTCCTGAATGGCCAGTCGCTTTAGGACGGCCTGCAGGTCGCCGGTTGTCCATGTCACCGGGTGATCGTGCCGGGCTTCGATGTCTGCTCCCCCGTCGGGCAAACTGGCCAGGCCCACGAGCAGACTGGGATCATCTTCCACCGGCTGGATGATGAAGCCGGAGTTTGCGCATCCCACCGTCCACACCAGCAAGATAGCGATAAATATGGCTTTCATCGTGTTCCTCTGCGTCCTCCCATTAAGTGGATGACTGTACCGTGACTCCGTGTTTTCGGCAACCGGTGTGTTCAGCGTTTCTGAGCGTGAGCCGGTGCGGGGAATGGGCAGCGGAAGGCGAACGATGGATGTCTGCTTACGAGGGGCCTGGATGGATTTGCGCGCATTATCCGACCCTGGCCCGGGCTTTTGTCTCGTGAACCATTTGCCGGTTTCCTTCGACTAAGGGTATAAAACCTGAACATGTCACTTTGTCTAAGGGGGGGACCTTATGAAAAAAGTCAAATCGCTACTCACTTACACGGTGTTCTCTGTACTGGTACTGCCCATACTGGTGGCCCTCGGGGGAGCTTTATTGCCCTCTGTGGCCTCGGCGGCAGAATGGTCCACGCCAACCTTTGGGGGCAGTGGCGGAACCCGATCCTATAATCTCGATTGTGGCCGAGAGAGCGTGATGGTGGGGCTGATGTATAAAAGCGGTTCCTGGCTAGACGAGATAGGGGTGATCTGTCGGAAGGTGAATGACAGGACTGGTAGTTTAGGGGAAGAATTTACCAAAGGACCGGTTGGAGGAGTGGGGGGATCTCCCAGAATATCTAAATGCGTGCCAGGCGGGGTGATCGGAAGCCTATTGGACGCGCAATGGGGGAACTTTCTCAATCACGTCGTGTTGGGATGTTATGAATGGGATGCCTCCCGAAAACGCCCAGGAAGAATACAGAAAGTCGCCCCTTCTATTAACATACAGGTCTTGGTGAAGGCCGGCTCCAAGTGTGGGTTGCTGTGTAATTTTAGTGGGAGGTTTGTCTGCCCTAGTGGCAAAGCCGCAAAAGCCTTGCGCGGGAAATATGGTGGATATATTGATAGCACCCGCTTTGTGTGTGATGCGTGGGATCAATAATTCCTCACAGGTTGATTGAGAAGGGTCAGGGTGGCTTGCCGTCTCCTTCTTCGTCCCCCCCCTTGGGAGGCACTCAAGAAAACCAGACCGAGGCAAGAAGATCTTCGATCATAAGTCGTCAAAGGATGGCACTTCTATGAAACTGACTACATGGGCGTTGATGGTGTTCACTCTTGTGCTGTTCTGCAGTGCGCAGGCCACCGCCTCTCGTATCGAGGGGGAAATCATGACTCAGGAAGGCAGCCCTTTCCAATGGCTTTCCTCATCGACGACCTATATTTATCCTGGGACCTATACCATCAAGCTTTTGGCGGGCACTGAAAATTTAGGCTGCACCTTACGCCTCGGGACGAAAAGTAGTCAGGCCACCCTGCTGACGATCTCAGGGCCGTTAGCCGTCCGGAATGTCACCGATCCCCTCCAATTTTTTGCTTCGATTGGTCGAGAGATTCTCCGCTCAGATTTTAGCGGCTTGCCCTTTACATGTGGAACCACGGGTACGATTCAAGTCTCGAATCCGCCGACCGTGGCGGTCCCCGTGATGGTGACCTTGACCTATGGCCCATTTTTGCAAAGGACCGTCCCGTTGCTGGTCACCCAGAAGTTCGGCATCAAATCACTGGCGGCCTCTCCCACCAGACAGTATTACAGCCTGAATCAACGCGTCAGCATAACCCTGACCCCTACCCGCAAAACGTTCACGGGAGAAGGACATCCCGATGGTCCCTACTTCCGGGTTCGGGAGGGAAGACTATGCCTGATCAACAGCTATCGTGAATTCTCATTCACCGCGAGTGATGGATGGAAAAGACTTCCAAATTCATATGAATTCGAAGATGGACAGCCAATAACAAGATTAGCCAATCTTTGTCAGGAAGGCCGTACCATTGTGGAGTTTGGATTCCCTGATTCGGAAATGGGTAGCGGTAGCTACCGAATGATGACCGATTCCCGCATCCAGCGTCTTGAATTCATGGTGTCCACGCAGAGTCCTCCTAGAAAAAGTCGCATTCGCTCTCGCGGGATTGAAGCGCTCTCCCCACTGGTGATCCCCGATCCAGAACCCCCGGCGCTCCCCAATTTTGAGCTGCAGGGGAACAAACCTTAGTTCACGAGAGAAGATTGGTGTTTTAGCCTTGGCTCATACACGCTAAACCTGGTAGGTGGATCCCTCGCAAAATATCCCTCCCCCAAAAAGATGAAAGGAAGAAGCCCATGATGCCCACAGCCATTCCCCAACGGATTTTCTGTACTCTCCTTGCCAGTATCCTTTTACTGGCTGGTCTTTCTGCTCAGGCGTCGGTGTCTGACGAAACGACCCAAATAACCCTGAACCAG
>JAOUQB010000490.1 GCA_029879555.1 Nitrospirota bacterium
TGTCGGAATTGCGGCTTTCACTATAGAAAATAGATCATCATTTCCCCCTCCTTTGTAAGGAGGGGCCAGGGGGAGGTAGAAGCCATTGAACGACGCTCAAAAAATGGTTCAAGAATTCCATAAACAGTTTGATATTCCTATTGCCGCAACCCCATCGATTCCTGATGAAGCCACACAAACCCTGAGAAATCGTCTCATTCAGGAAGAGTTCGAGGAGTTCCAAGAAGCAATGCACAACAAAGACTTGCCCAATATGGCCAAGGAATTAGCAGACTTGTTGTACGTGGTCTATGGCACCGCCGTCTCACTGGGGATCGACATGGAACCTGTGTTCAAAGAAGTGCATCGCTCCAACATGAGCAAAGTCGGCGGCTACAAACGCGAAGACGGCAAATGGATCAAACCCCCAACCTATTCCCCCGCAGACATTCAACCAATTCTTAAGAATCAAAAGTCCAACGTTGTTGGACTGATTGATGAGGATCAACGAAACACATAGTCGAACCTACCTTATCCCTTCACCAGTGAGAAAATTTTAATCAGCGAGTCAACTTCCTCTGAATTGATTTGCTCTTTTTTGCTGACACTGCCACAATACGTCATCCCCTCTGTACTCTTCTTCGCTGACGAGACCAGTCAACGTCTTCTTGTTTTCTCACAATGAATGGATATCTGTTTGGTGTATACCTGTGATCCAGATAAGTAGACTATCTCTTCTTTAGGAGGATTTAACCATGCAAAGAATGTTCAAGGGATTCGCGTTGGGATTATTCTTGTTCATGTTATCCCTAAGCGGATGTGGATATAACGACCTTCAAGGCTTGGATGAAGGAACCAATGCGGCATGGAGCGAGGTCTTGAATCAATACCAGCGCCGGGCCGATCTCATTCCCAATCTCGTGGCCACCGTGAAGGGCTATGCGGCCCATGAAAAGGATACCTTGGAGGGAGTCACGCAAGCTCGCTCACAGGTAGCCGGCATCAAACTGACTCCAGAAACCCTTAAAGATCCTGCCCTGTTTCAGAAATTTCAGGAAGCACAAGGTGGACTCACGTCGGCATTATCTCGATTGATGGTTGTCGTGGAAAAGTACCCTGATCTGAAAGCCAATGAAAATTTTCGTGATCTGCAAAGCCAACTGGAAGGCACTGAGAATCGTATTACTGTGGCTCGGAAACGTTATATTGAAACCGTGGCGGAATATAATAAAGGCGTTCGGTTTTTCCCGACGAATTTGACCGCCAAATATCTTTTGGGCCTTGAGGTCAAACCCAATTTCACGGTCGCGGATGAAAAAGCCATCGCCACTCCTCCCGAGGTGAAGTTCTAAGCGCCATTGAAGAGAACTCTCGCTATGCTGCCCGTGAGATGGTCCCCAGGTTGGTGGGTTCACCAGATTGGCTGGTTGGGAACCCTGAGCCTCCTTCTCCTCGTATCATCAGTCTGGGCTTTAGACATCCCGCCACTCACCGGTCGAGTGGTGGATCGCGCTCACATCCTGTCTCCGACGGTTCTTTCTGATCTCAATTCGGCTCTCGCTGCACACGAAGCCAAGACCTCCAATCAAGTGGCAGTCCTCACGCTTCCTTCGTTAGAAGGGCATCCCTTAGAAGAGTTTTCCCACCAGGTCGCGACCACGTGGGCCCTTGGGGAAAAAGGGACTGACAATGGCGTTCTTTTTCTGATCGCGATTCAAGACAAGAAAATTCGCATCGAAGTCGGCTACGGTTTGGAAGGTACCTTGACGGACGCCAAAAGTTCACAAATCATTCGGCATGAAGTGGTGCCGCGCTTCCGTGCGGGTGATTTCCCTGGAGGCGTGGTCGCGGGAACTCAGGCGATTCTGGCCACCATAGAGGGAACCTATACCAATTCGAGACCTCCAACTGACAAACCTGGGGTGGGACTTTGGGGAACATTTGGGATTGCCGTGGCCATTGGCACCATAGTCGGACTTTTCCTTGGCGCAGGACGCCGCCTCAACGGGAGTGTGATTGGTGGGCTCATTGCCTTTATGGTGGGCATTCCTGCAGCATTGATGATTGCTGTACTTGCTGGCATCACGGCTCTCTTCCTTGTGAATCTCTTTTCTCGTGCTGGTGGCCCTTCTTCCCACGACCCATTTGCCCATGATTCCGGGTTGGGTTGGCCCGGCACCAGAGGCGGCCATTTTGGTGGGTCAGGCGGTTTTGGTGGTGGGTTCGGAGGCGGTTTTGGCGGAGGAGGTGGTAGCTTTGGTGGGGGTGGTGCCTCGGGAGGATGGTGAATGTCTTTCTCTGAACAGGATCAAGCACGCATACGTGAGGCTGTGACTGAAGCCGAACGCCAGACACGTGGGGAAATCGTGCCGATGATTATTCACCGTTCGGCTCGATACCGCGAAGCTCAATATCGGGCAGGCATTGGCTGCGCCTTTTTGATGCTCAGTACCCTTTTAACGGTTGAATGGGAATGGATGCCTTGGGGATGGCATGCGACGAACGGTGGCTGGCTTTTGCTCTCTGTGATAGTGGCGTATAGCCTGGGATATTGGATGGGAACCTTTGGGCCGGTGATTCGGTTCCTGACTTCACACGATCGTCTCGCCTACAAAGTCAATATTCGTGCTCAC
>JAOUQB010000491.1 GCA_029879555.1 Nitrospirota bacterium
CGTCATCGTTGCGCCAAGCTTCAGCATGCCATCTTCCAACTGCAAACCGCTCGAACGTTGCCCGGTGGCGCCAGAAGGATCTTGTGGACGGCTCATGAACCCTGTTGGCCCTCCAAGCACATAGACAGTTCTTGGAGAAAGAAATCGTGTGTCCAGCGAAGGATCACTTGTGATGGGCCGAACCCATAACATTCCGGCTGGGGGGAGGGATTGCCCTGGAGACAGCTTAATCCGGAGATCCACGCAAAGACCCAACATCCTGGCAAGGGGAGGATATTCATACAGGCTGCCAAGAATTTGATGAAAGTCATACGTGGGAGGCTCGGGCCTTGGCGGGACAGGTTGGTGTTGCAGCCTATGGAATTTATGGTCAAAGGCACGAAATCGCGTAAGATTAAATTTTTGCCTGGAAATATTCGCGCCCTGCTGCAATTGTTGATCGGTCACCTTTGGAGCTGCTAACCGCGTTCCGAGCACACTCGCACCAACACCTCTTGGTCGAATTCCTTTCAACCCACCCCCACTCGACGGAGCCTGAAAGAGACCTCGAATACGATCCAATTCTCGTACGGGATTAGACACCTTTGGAGAAATCCCGCTTCGAAATCCAATGGGGGCCTGGGCATCCGACTCAATAAGGGTCGATTGTTGCAATCGTTGAAAGATGGTCTCCCGAGTGGGAAGATGATCAAACGATTCCCTGGCCGTCGTTTTATAAATCGTATTCTTGATACTTTCATACAAGGCCTTCTCCGGGAACGTATGAACCCGGAATAGTTCTCGGTTGGAAATACTTTTCCAATCGAACCCATGGCCCACCACCAAAATTGATTCATGGAAAATTCCACTCCACGCTTGGGAAGAAAAAGGAGGAACATTATGCGGAGGGGTGGCAAATTCCCATTCTCCTTGCGTTGGAAACTGCAAAGGTTGGCCATTCTGGCCGTCAACGAACACCTCAAATTTCAGGTTCCGGACAAATTCTGGCCAATCATTGGTAAACAAGGTTCCAAATTTTCCTAACGTGGTATTACGCGCTACCTTTAATCGCGGGGAGAGAACCAACGACAATTTCAACCAAGAATCCTGGATGCCATTGGGAATGGCGGTCACCAGGACCTCATACGTCGGGGCACCTTGTATGGCCTGTGGCTTTACTTGTTGCGGGACAGGTTTCGGCGTGACCTGTGGTCTCACCGCTTGAGGTTTCACTTGTTGAGGGATAGGCCTTGGTTTAATCCGCTCGTTAGCCATCGTATTTCCTCCGTTCCTGAATCAATCATTCAACCTAGGCCACATCGGTTGCAAACGCATTGGCATAGTGATGCCAATCCTGTTCGCTCACCATCTCACGGATTTTTCGAGGCTGCACTCTGTTACGGAGACGGCGCCCCAAGTTTTGTGGTCCAGAGGCTTGTCTACTTGCCGTTCGATGGGGTTGCCCCTCATCACTGACCAAACGAACCAACGACTCCTCTTCCTCCTCAAGCCATGCCGAACTCGATCCATGGCTGGAGCCAGACAATTCTTTGCGGCATTTCCATTCGACCGCGACCTCAAAGAACAACACTTCCACTTTCAGTTGTAGTAAGGCTTCGCCCCAGACCACATCGTCAACGGAACTATACGCCAGCGTCAGCTTCACTAAGATGGAAATCGTGACAATTCCCAGAACTTGGACACAGCCTTGAACTTTAATATAGCCCTCAAGCTCAATCGCTTTATTTTCCGCTATATACTTAAAATAAAATCCTGCCACGAGTTTAATAGACCCGCTGGCCACACCGATGTCGATAGCCCACATCCCGCCAAATTCAATCTGGACTTCTACAAGAGCCAATCCGTCCTTGCCGTTCATCTCGACCGCAAAGAATCCGGTCAGACCGAAAATCCACACCGCCCCCATGAACGGATCGTTTCTCGAGCAAAAATTGATTCGTAAGGAAACAGGATCCCCCGTAAACGGAAGCTTCAATCCTGCACCAAATTTCATATTGGTGAGAGTCAATACGCCAACGGTAATAGACGGGATGGCAATACTCAGGCTCACCGCCACACCTGATCCCGTGACTTCAAGACTTGGCGGATCGCTCAGTCCATCAGCGGGAATCAGCTCCTGTAGTTTGGCTAAGAACGCCAAGGCTCCACGGAATTCGACACCCTTTGGATCACCTTTTGATTCATCCGCCAATTCCACCGCCACATCAAGTTTTTTCCCATGATTTTTCACAAACAGAAATTTCTTAAATCTCAGAATGAGCTGACCTGCAAAAGATAATTCAAAATTTTGCAATTCCCCTCGGGAATTAAATTCTGGTTCGGACGGAGCCGTAGGCCCGCCACTCGTCAAGGTTGGAAGTTTCACAGTAATGGCCGTGGTCATCAACAAAGAGGCCGGCTTATTCCCCATTTTGGCTTCAAACGCAATAATACCTAGGTCAAGAGTCTTGGGTGCCACATTCAACGTAAACGTCGTGCGCATCTCTTCCGGCAAACGATCGGTCACAAGCTTCGGCGCTTTATCCATCCCAAGGCCTTTTAAGATAAGGCCTAAATCAATCCCCCCTAGGATCGACGCATCTTTGAAAAATTCCGTGGGATCGAA
>JAOUQB010000057.1 GCA_029879555.1 Nitrospirota bacterium
ATCATGTGTTGTTTGATATGGCACCCATCGCCTTAACGACCGTAGGCATTATTGGCGGCGTGACGGCACTATTTGCTGCCACGATTGGACTGGTACAAAACGATATTAAACGTGTCTTGGCTTACTCAACCGTGAGCCAATTGGGCTATATGTTCCTCGCCTGTGGAGTCGGAGCCTATACAGCCGCCATTTTCCACTTGGTCACCCATGCTTTCTTTAAAGCCCTGCTGTTTTTATCTGCAGGTGCAGTGATTCACTCACTTCATCACGAACAAGACATTCGAAAAATGGGTGGGCTGTATAAAAAAATCCCGATAACCCATGCCGTCTTTCTGATTGGCACCCTCGCGATTGCCGGAATTCCTCCTTTAGCTGGATTTTGGAGTAAAGATGAAATCATGGCCCATGCCTTTGTGCATGGCTATTACCACCTGTATCTTCTCGCCGCCATTGGAGCATTCCTGACGAGCTTTTATATGTTCCGACTGACCTACCTGACCTTCTACGGACAATCCCGGGTCGAGCCACAAGTGGCCAAACATATCCATGAATCACCCCCAATCATGACGTATCCCCTCATGATCCTCGCAGGGCTTGCTGTTGTTGGAGGATTTCTTGGAGTTCCCCCAGAACATGGCTGGTTTCATGGGTTTTTACATGATGTGGCAACACCAACGGGAGCCGAACCGCATGCCGTAGAAATGGGCACACTGCTAGGGTTAATGGTGGTGGCCGTTGCCATTGCCTTAGGTGGGTGGGGCTTGGCCCATTACATGTATGCTATTCGACCTCAAATGGCGAATGAATGGGCTAAAAAATCTCCGCAGGTTTATACTACCCTGCTCAATAAATATTATGTCGACGAGTTCTATGATCGGATTATCGTGGAACCATTCAAGAAATTAGGCGAGTTGTGGGATTGGTTTGATCGACACATCCTCGACCGCTTCGTCAACGGCATTGGCAAAGGAACTGATATCAGTGCGGCAGGGATTACGTGGACCGAAAAACACGTGATCTATGCCGGGCTGAATGTGGTTGGCTATGGCAATCACCTGCTGGCCTGGTCTTGGCGGAAATTACAAAGCGGCATGGTGCATCATTATGCCGCGATTCTTATTATCGGATTGGCCATTTTAACTCATCTCGTATGGCTGTGGTTTACTGGATCATCGTTTGCTGGCTCAAGTAGTTACTGATCGATTCCTATGCAAGAAGAACTATCATTCGGCTTTCCCATCCTGACCTTTCTGACCTTCTTCCCCTTATTGGGTGCCTTGGTGGTCTGGGGTTTGAAAGACCCTGCACAGGTTCGCAGGGCCACCCTTGGCATCGCCGGCATTGAAATGGTCGTGGCCGCGTTGATGCTCATGCTCTTCGTGCCTGACACGGCGGCCATGCAGTTCGCCGAGCGACACGAATGGATTCCCTTCCTTGGCATTAGTTATCACCTGGCCGTCGATGGCATCAGCGTGCTCTTTCTCGCGTTAACCGCGTTCTTGACCGTGCTACTGGTGCTCTATTCTTGGGATTCGGTGACCCTAAAACCCAAAGCCTTTTATATGAGCATCTTGGCCTTGGAAACCACGTTCATCGGGATTTTTGCTTCCATCGATTTGATTGTCTTCTTTGTCTTTTGGGAGCTCATGCTCATTCCCAGTTACTTCCTCATTAAGTTATGGGGGCCTGGAGAAGATCGCCACTATGCCGCGTTAAAATACGTTCTCTATACGCTATTAGGCAGCGTCTTCATGTTGGTCGGATTTTGTCTCCTGAGCCTCAACTATTTTGAGGCCAAGCAGGTCTATAGCTTTGATTTTATCGATCTGCTTTCCGTACCCATTCCACTCGGCGACCAACTCTTAATCTTTTGGTTAATTTTTCTGGGTCTGGCCTTTAAAGCTCCTGTGTTCCCGTTTCATTCCTGGTTTCCCGATGCTCTCGTCCAAGGGCCCATTCCGATGTCCGTGATGTTTGCCGGGATTAAGATGGGCACCTACGGCTTTCTGCGATTTTCCATGCCCTTGCTTCCAGATGCCTCCCGAAACGAGACCGTCGTCGCAATCCTCATGACCCTTGGCCTAGCTGCGGTGGTCTACGGAGCCATCGTGGCCATTATTCAGCCTGACTTTCGACGCTTACTGGTCTTCAGCAGCATCAGCCATTTGGGGTTCGTGGTGATCGGTTTGTTTGCGTTGAATTTTCAAGGGATACAAGGCAGCCTGATTACCATGATTAACTTAGGCTTTAGCACGGCTGGCCTCTTCTTTTTGGCCGGATTTATGTACGAGCGATTAGGCCATACGGACGTTCGACAATGCACCGGCCTTGCCAGGAAAATGCCATTGCTCGCCATTTTTCTCCTCATTATTGGCATGGCCTCCATTGGATTACCGGGAACCAATGGGTTCGTTGGTGAATTTCTTATTTTACTCGGGGTGTTTCAAGCCTGGTGGGTTTGGGGAGCCATCGCTGTCACGGGAGTGATTTTCGCAGCCGCGTATTTCCTGTGGTTTTACGAACGCGCCATCTTTGGACCATTGAAGGAAAGCTTGCCATCCGTCATCCCTGACTTAAATACTCGGGAATGGGCTATCGGAGTTTCCCTTTCGATCATGATCTTTTGGATCGGACTCTATCCGTCTCCATTCTTACGCATGGTGAATGGATCAGTTCAGGCCGTCGTTGATCGAGTCCACCCAGAAACGGCCATAGCCCAAAATAAGATGGAACCTCTTTCTCGTGAAATTATGAAGAACTAATTGCTATGGGTGAATATTCGTTATTAATTATTCTCTTCGCACCCTTTCTTGGGTCAATTGCCTTGATCTTCATTCCTCGACAGGAAGAACTCATGGTGCGGCTGACTGCGGCAATTTCCGCGGGCATCAGTCTGTTGGCCTCGTTTTATATTTTCTTTGCGTATGACACCACCAAAGGTGGGTTCCAATTTGTCCAGCGATTTGCCTGGTCGGAAGAACTGGGCATTGCCTTTTATGTGGGCGTAGACGGCATCGGAGGGCCATTAGTCTTTGCCTCGGCAATATTGTTGTTCGCAGGAATCTTCGTCTCGTGGCACATCAAAGACCGAACCAAAGAATTTTATATCTTTCTCCTGATCCTCGCAGCCGCGACCATCGGGGTCTTTATGTCCCTTGATCTGTTCTTCCTGTATTTCTTTTACGAAATGTCGGTACTGCCCATGTACTTATTACTGGGCGTCTGGGGAAGCCATACCAAAGGGTACCTCTCCATGACCGACCCCGAAGGCCTCAAACTTCGGGATTCCGTCGATTTTATTTTCAATTTCGGCTCGAATAGCAAAGAATATGCGGCGATGAAGCTGACACTCTTTTTGTCAGCTGGCGCCGTGTTGGCACTCATGGGAATTCTGCTGATCTACCATATGTCCGGATTGCATACCTTTGACATCCTAGTCCTTCGTGAACAAGCCAAGTTCTCCGATTCACTGTCCACCCTTATCTGGATATTGATTTTTATCGGATTTGCCTCCATCGCCCCTATTTGGCCATTGCATTCATGGTCCCCCGTTGGCCATGCCGCCGCACCAGCGGCGACGAGCATGTTGCATGCGGGTGTCCTGATGAAACTCGGGCATTTTTCGATTATTCGTGTAAATTTTGAAATTCTTCCTGAGGCCACCCGTGAGTTGATGTGGATTGCGGCTGTCCTCTGCATTGGCTCAATAATTTATGGCGGACTCGTGTCGTACTTTGCTAAGGACACGAAATATGTCATCGGCTACTCCAGTTCTAGCCACATGGGCTATATCTTCCTGGGGATGGCCGCGTTGAGCTACATCAGTCTATCTGGAGCCGTCATTTATATGTTTGCCCATGCTCTCGCGACCAGTATGTTGTTTGCCATGGCTGGCTGGGTGTATGACCAAACACACTCACGAGACATACCCTCATTAGGTGGACTCGCTGAAAAGATGCCATTTATTGCAGGCGCGTTTATTGTGGGCTGCATGGCCTCTATCGGTATGCCCGGCACCATTAACTTCGTTGCCGAAATCATGATTATTGTGGGTAGTTGGGACAAATATCCGTTCCAAGTCGTGGTGGCCGTTTTGGGAATTGTCCTCACGATGGCCTATATGTTCAAAATGATGCGAGGACTATTTTACGGGAAATTGGATCCGGAATATGCCCATACGGCCGATGCCAAGAATTGGATAGATCGAATGCCGCTGATCCTCCTGATTGCTTGCAGCATTATCTTGGGCCTTTTCCCTGGGCATTTTTATGAAGTGGTGAGGTCAACCGTTGAACCCATGGTCGACCGAATAAACCAGGTCGCTCCATTAGTCACCCAAAACACACAAGGCTTGCTTCCGTAAAGATTTCTCCTCCCCTGTGTAAGGGGAAGACTAAGGTGGAGAAGAAACGCCAATCAAAGATCCAGACAATGATGCAATTTAATCTCTCATTATCTCCAGCAGATCTTCTCTTATTACTTCCCGAGATATTTCTCACGATCTGGCTCTGTGTCATCCTGGCGCTGGATTTTTCCCTGAAGCGTATTACACATCAACAACTGGCGCATTTGAGTATTGCAGGACTAGGCATTACCGCTTTGATGTTGTTTGTTTTTGACCAAAACGGCACAACCGGTGCGCTCTTTAAAAACATGTATGTGCTGGATCATCTGGCCATTTTCTTTAAGATCGTCATTGTTGTAGCCACTGCGCTGGTTCTCTTCATTTCCATTGATTATGTGCGAGCCTTTCGCTTTTTCAGAGGTGAATATTATTTCATGGTGCTAATGTCGGCGCTCGGCATGATGTTCATGGCTTCATCAAACGATCTGTTATCCGTCTTTGTCACGTTGGAATTTTCTACGTTTGGCTTTTACGTCCTTGTGGCCTATCTCAGAGATGACCAACGGTCGTCTGAGGCCGGGTTGAAATTCTTTATTCTTGGGGTATTTGCCGCAGGCCTCTTGGCCTATGGCATTAGCTTGGTCTATGGAGAAACAGGAACTCTCGTCTTTTCAGAAATGGCGAGTACCCAAGGGAGCTATGGATTAGCTATTGGGTTCATTCTGATCTTTGCGGCCCTAGGATTCAAAATTGGCGCGGTGCCATTCCATGCGTGGATTCCCGATACCTATCAAGGTGCGCCTACTCCGGTCACTGCCTTTTTGTCGATTGCCCCGAAAGCGGCAGCCCTAGCCATTTTACTCAGAATGTTTTTGGTGGCGATGGCTTCCTTCAAACCGATGTGGGTGCTGCTCTTTGTGGTGGCCTCAATCTGTTCAATGACCTACGGCAATATCGTGGCCATCGCCCAAAAGAACATTAAACGGCTACTCGCCTATTCGGGGATCGCGCAAATTGGGAATATCATGATTGGATTAGCGGCAGGCACCAAGCAAGGCAGCGATGCGATCATGTTTTACTTACTGACCTATATGTTTGCCAACTTAGGGGCCTTCGCCGTTGTCATAGCGGTCAGTCAGGTCATTAAAAGCGATGAAATTGAAGACTATAATGGCCTCAACCGACGCTCGCCATTTTTGGCTGCTGCCATGCTGCTCTTTTTATTGTCACTGGCTGGGGTCCCGCCCTTGGCAGGCTTTATTGGAAAAATCTATTTATTCATCGCAGCCATGAATCAAGAACTCTATACGCTGCTGATTGTTGGCCTCATCAATATTGTCATCTCCATGTATTACTACCTCATTGTCGTTAAAAAGATGTATATCAACGAACCCACCGATCCTTCACCGATCCCAACATCCCTCCCCATCAAAGTGGCCGTCTATGTTGGCATTGCGGGAACCCTACTATTGGGCATCTACCCCGGACCGTTCATCGACTGGGCTGTCAACGCCACACTGATGTTCTCCAACATCGTAGGTCCCACGGCCTCTCTCCCTGTTATCCCCGGTGGATGATCATCCTGCCTTTTGGTTTCACCCAGAACAGTATCAGAGAAAACCAAGATTGGAGATTGCACTCAAAGATTGGGAGATAGAAGACGTAAAAGTTTCTACATTCGCCAGTAAACGAGGGCTTCGAGAGGATTGATGCCTTGGATCTGCCATAAGGCACCTAGGCCGATTGATACGGCCACTAGTACAAAAATAATGAGTCCTACAATAAGGGACTTTTTTTGACTGCGAGGATAACGACGAGAAATAACATCAAAATCCTTTTTGGTCGGGAGGGAAGCATCTTGCCAAAGCGGGGATTGTTTACGTTGTGGCTCCAAAATCTCCTTCTCTTTGAATTGATTGGGTGACAACCCTGGAGATCCAGCCATACCTTTATTTTCGGTGATTACAGGAAGGACTTGATGAACTTCTTTGACCTTCTCTTCTTTTTTCTGCACCCTCCTTGTGTAAGATGTCCCACAATGGGGACATAACCAAGTCTCCTCTACCAAAGTCCCATTCTGGGAAATGGGTTCCTCTTCCCCCCTCAAGGCGACTCCACAATGTGGACACTTTTTGGCGAGATTTGAAACGAGAAAACCACAAGCGGAGCATGGCCCGGATTTATTAGACTGCGAACCCTTTGATAGAGCTTGCTTCCCTGGATAAGGAAACGCACATTGAGGACAAGCCAGGGCCTGTGTTGAAACTTCCCTTTGACATTCAGGGCATGGGATGAGCGCCATCTTGATACATTCCGTTCAATGAGTAACTAATGACCTAACAATTCGATTCTCTAGCCAACCTCTCTAAGCAAAGTTGGTGCCTATCGGCATGCTAACAATAACATCCATACTTTCAATAATATTCCAGACCATCATTTCAATAGCTTCTTTCTACTGGAATGCAATTTCCTACACCCATTTTCTCTAAACTGATTGTCCATTCTCAAGCATATTTTCTTGCCCTTGAATAGATTTCTTTCGAAAGACCCACCACATTTTTTACCGAATTCCCAATCAATGTAACATTTCTGAATCTTTCAAGACTGAATTCCATAGAGGTCATTTGACGTTCTTGACATAATTTGTTTATAGATTGCGGGTTTAGGAACTATACAAGGATCAATCCAATATTTTTATGAGGGTGCAATGACCATGGGCAACCAGCAGGAGAATGCTATTACACAATCCGTGAGCCAACGATATGCCAAAGCGGTCACCAATGGCGAAGCCATGTGCTGCCCTACTGGGTATAATCACGAAGATTTAGGACAATTTATTCCCCAGGCGGTCTTGAAGGTCTCGTATGGCTGCGGCACACCGGTTGGCCTGTCGACAGTCCAACCCGGTGAAGTGGTGTTAGATATCGGATCTGGAGGAGGGATCGATTGCTTTGAGGCCTCACGGAAAGTGGGGGCAAGCGGGAAAGTCATCGGTATCGATATGACCGATGAAATGCTGGCTCTTGCCCGTACTCACGCACCCACCGTTGCCAAAAATCTAGGCTACCCTGCTTCCAACGTAGACTTTCGAAAAGGGTTTGCCGACGCCATGCCGGTAGAAGACGACCAAGTGGATTTGATTATTTCCAATTGCGTCATTAACCTGGCGCCTGACAAGAAAAAAGTGTTTAGGGAAATGTTTCGTGTGCTGCAACCAGGTGGACGATTTACCATCTCGGATATTGTTTCGGACCAACCTATTCCTCAATACATGATAAACGATAGTGCCAAATGGGGAGATTGCTTATCCGGCGCACTCACCATTCAAGACTATTGGGGCGGATTGCGAGAAGCTGGCTTTCGGGGCTTACATCAGGTGACCGTCATTCCCTGGAGAGTCATCGATGGCATTCATTTCGTTTCGGTGACCTTGACAGGGTACAAAACTGCCATGACCTCCTCTTTGCTCTCCCCAGCCTTTGCCACGTTAACCGGCCCCTTCTCCAAAGTGGAGGATGAGCTTGGAAATACCTTCCATCGTGGAGCGCCCCAACAAGTAGATGAACAAACCGTGAGCATGCTTTCCCTCCCATCATATAAAGAGCACTTTGTTATTGCGGACCACCCAATGCCCTTCACCAACCAAGATCCAGAATTGAAAGCCGTGTTGCCCGAAGAGAGCCCCTGTGTGTGGGACGGCCACTTTGCCGTCCTCACCGGACCATTTTTAGGCGTCTGTGACGATGACGATCATACGTACCGATGCGGAGAACCTTTGGAGATTTGCTCAAAAACCCTCAAGGTTCTCCAGCATCCTCACTATCAATCGTCATTTGGAATTATTAACCGATCCCGAGAAGCCGTAACTGCCGAACCGGTGATTTGTGGAACCTCCACGGAATGTTGTTAATCACATCCTCATGACACCTGGATACACATCAGCATGTAAAAATATCGTGGAGATGGTTCTCTTTCACTGAGCGTTCAATATGCCCCATTCCCCACTTCCCCTTATCTCGTCTCCCACCTCAATGCGCTCAACGCCATCCTTTCAAGAGGCTTTGGCCTCACATGGGCATCAACCACTCAATGCCAAATCGGTAACGACGCTTCAAGTGAATGTGGGGAAGGTGTGCAACCAAACGTGCCATCATTGCCACGTCGATGCCGGACCTCAACGGACCGAAAGCATGACAAAAGCCACCATTGACCAGATCATCGATGTCTTAGACCGAACTCCACAAATTTTGACCGTTGACATTACGGGTGGCGCCCCGGAGATGAATCCACATTTCGAATATTTGGTTCAGCAATGCCGAATACGAAATCGACACGTCATTGACCGATGCAATCTGACCGTATTTTACGTGAAAGGGAAATCGCATCTGCCGGAATTCTTGGCCCAACATCAGGTCGAAATTGTCGCCTCACTCCCGTGTTACCAGGAATCCAATGTTGACCAGCAACGTGGCAAAGGGGTCTTTGATCGCAGTATGAGCGCCCTTCAAACGTTAAATACTCTGGGCTATGGGAAAGAAGGAACTAATTTAGCTCTACACCTGGTGTATAACCCGCTTGGGCCTACGCTCCCTCCCCCTCAACGTGAGCTTGAAGAGGATTATAAAGTTGAGCTCATGAGCCGGTATGGAATCCAGTTCAATCGGTTGCTGACGATTACCAATATGCCAATCAGCCGTTTTTTAGAAGATTTGCAGGAGTCCGATCAGGTGGATTCGTACTACGCTCTTTTAGAGAAGAATTTCAACTCGGTGACCGTCGAAGAGGTGATGTGCCGGTCGTTAATCAGCGTAGGCTGGGATGGGCGCTTGTCCGATTGTGATTTCAATCAAATGCTGGATATACCTCTTCAGAGTGATGCGCCACAATGGATCGGCGACTTCAATCTGCCCAATTTAGAGAATCGACGAATCGTCGTGGGGCCTCATTGTTTTGGGTGTACGGCAGGGTCAGGGTCATCCTGTGGCGGAACCCTTACGTAACTCTCACTGCAAGATATCTTCATTATCTTCAACATTCACTCTCAGGACCCCTCAAGGCCTTCGTCCTAAACCTTCCCCTCACGGCGGAAATGTTTGGCGCAATCCTGGCTACAAAAATAATAGCGCTGCCCACTGACCTCTTCAACAATCGCGGTGCCTGCAGCCACATAGACTTTACACACCGGATCTTGAATCATCACATCCTTCCCAGGCGTCGCCTGATCCGGTTTGGGTTCGATCCACGCCCGTGCCGCACGCCGGACCATATAGAACATGATAATCAGCAAAATTAAAATGATAATGATTTTGTACATATCACCTGACCATATGCAAGAATACCTGGTTGTTTAACATGTTTCTTGATTCGATTCCACAACTTCCGGTTCTCCACGATCTTGCGCCAAAGTCACTTGATCTTCTTCAAGTGTTCTCTTTCATTGCTGTATCGTTGAGAGACTTGCTAGGCTTTTCCTCATGTATTCTCTACAAACTTCTCATCAGGCAATATCAGGTTGGGGATTCCTCCTCAGTCTTTTCCTTATCTTTGG
>JAOUQB010000492.1 GCA_029879555.1 Nitrospirota bacterium
CGTGATTTTTACGATTTTTGTGAACGCTGTGAAGTCGTAGGCATCAAAGTTCCAATCATTGCGGGCATTATGCCGATTGGTTCACGGAAAGGGATGGCACGTATGTCGGAATTGGCCTTGGGTGCACGATTCCCTGCCAAACTCTTGCGGGCGATGGACAGAGCCGAAACCGATGCGGCCGCTGAACATGTTGGTATTCATTGGGCCACGGAACAGGTTCGTGATCTGATCGATAACAAAGTGAAAGGCATCCATTTTTATACGTTGAATAAATCCAAGGCGACACTCAAGATTTATGAATCATTGGGTGTGAAAAGTTCTGAAGGTTTGCAACAAGCTGTTGGATAATTGTCCATCGAGTCTTCCTTTCTCTAGATTCCCGCCTATTTCCCCCAGAACGTACCCTTCCCGGATCAGTTCATATGGTCATTTTGATCGATCAGTCTTGGTACGCGATTTTTCTTTGCGAAAGAAGAAAATGGTTGTTTTCTTCTACAGAAGATCTTGGGTATGATAGACGGTTTGTGAAGGAGGTTTTTTTATGAGTCATAATGCTGGGTTTCAAGCTACCTTAGATTTAGAAGGTCGCCAATGTGTGGTGATCGGCGGAGATGAGGAGGCTGTCGAGAAAATTACTCGTTTGTTAGATGCTGGGGCGAAAGTCACGGTGGTCCATCCCACGTTGCATGTGGATTTGAGAAAGCTCACGGCTTCCGGGAAAATTATTCACCGTGGACGGAGTTTTCGGGCAACCGATGCGCAGGATGCCGTGTTGATTCTCAACGTATTGAAGGATGATGTGCCTTTAGCCAAATCTTTATATGAGCTGGCAAAGACCGAACGATTCTTAGTGTGGTCCATTGACCAAACCGAGTATTCAACCATCTTTATGCCAGCTCTCGTGAAGCGTGGTCCGTTACGTCTGGCAATTAGTACGAGTGGGACTGCTCCAGCCTTGGCGCGGGTTCTTCGTGAAAATCTTGAATCGGCTTTTGATGAAGAGTTTGACCAATTCTTGGACTGGTTAGGAGCGTTGCGAGAAGAGTTAAAGAAAACGGAAGCGAACGATCGTCGAAGGCGTGAACGATTGCTTGATGCCGTGGATGGGTTTGCGCTGGCGGCAACGCTTCAGTATCCCAATTCTTGGAAATTGTCGGGAAAGGCGGAGTTGGATGAAGTTGGAAAGGAAGGTGGCTGATGGTGTTGCTGGAGTTTAGTATGTCTCCTCTAGGTAAGGGCGAAAGTGTGAGCAAATATGTCTCGCGGTCATTGGACATCATTGATAAAAGTGGTGTTGATTATCGGTTGAATCCAATGGGCACCGTGTTAGAGGGGGAGTGGGATGAGGTTTTGGGGGTGGTCAAGCAATGTTACGAACGCATGAAGAAGGACTGCCCTCGCATTTCATGTGTGATGAAAGTGGATTACCGAAAAGGGCATACCGGACGTTTGGCAGGAAAAGTGGCTAGTGTAGAAAAGAAACTAAAACGAAAACTCAAGACTTCATCCTAAGTTAGAGAACGGCACCTTGTTCTTGATTTCAACGTCTTCGAGACTCTTGCGGCTTCATGTGTCTTTGACGCAAGGACCAAAAATTATTCTGGAGGAAAATAGGTTCGATTGGCCTTTCCTCCGATTCCACAAAGGACTTCATAGGGAATCGTATTCAGCCACTCAGCAAAATTTTGCGCAGTAATTTCCTTTTGACCCTGCCTGCCTAATAACACCACTTCTTCTCCGATGGTCGGGTTGCGAATATCTGTGACGTCGACCATCATCATGTCCATACAGATTTTCCCTATGATAGGGGCGGGTGTGCCTTGAATCAGGACATGGCCTTTGCCGGTGAGATGCCGGGGGAATCCATGCGTATAGCCGACTGGTAATACGGCAACTTGTGACAGGCGTCTTGTACGAAACAAGGCGTTGTATCCGACGACTTCTCCTGGTTCGAGGGAGCGTAGGTGGGCGATGTACGTCGTAGCCTGCATCACGGGTTGGAGATCGATGGGAGGAGATTGGTGCTCCTGTCCCGGAGCATACCCGTAGAGCATGATGCCGGGGCGAACCATTCCTAAATGGGAGGTTGGGTGGAAAAGAATCCCTGCGCTATTGGCCATATGAAAAAGTGGTACCTGAATTCCTTGTTCTTGAATTTGCTGGATACATGCTTGAAATTGATGAAGCTGTTGGTTGGTGAGGCTTGGGTCGGGGTTATCGGCATCGGCAAAATGTGTTAACAGGCCTTGCAGTTTAACCTTTGGCGTGGATGAGAGGGAGGTAATTACGGCCAGTGCTTCTTTAGCTTCAAATCCTAATCGATGCAGTCCTGTGTCGATTTTTAGATGAATTGGAAAAGCTTGGGTGTCTGAAGGAAGTGTGGCCAGTAATTCTTGGAATATATCCTGATGCGAAATGACTGGCGTGAATTGGTAGTGAATAATGTCCGGGATGTGGTCTTTTAACAGTGGACCCATGATTATTATGGGTGCGTGAATGTGATGTTCTCGGAGGCGAATCCCTTCTGTGACGGAGGCAACGCCGAAGCCGAAAATAGGTAACGACTCTAAGGTTTGGGCGACAGGAACCGACCCGTGGCCA
>JAOUQB010000493.1 GCA_029879555.1 Nitrospirota bacterium
AGGAGGCATCGGCCCCGGCCATGCGAGTAGCGCCCAGGCACAAGAACCAGGGCAATTTCGTTCGCCATGGGGTATTGCGATTGATGAAGCAGGAGATGTCTTTGTCAGTGATACCGGCAATCAACGCTTACAAAAATTCGATCGGGATGGCAATTTCATTACGCAATGGGGCGGGTTTGGTACCAATCAAGGGCAATTCAATTTCCCCTATGGAATCGGAGTCGATAGCCGCGGTCATGTTTTTTCCGTTGATAGTGGCAATATGCGGGTTCAAGAGTTTATGCCGGCGGAGGAAGCGGAAGACCACTTCCAAGAAGAGGAAGCATTGGCCTTTATTCCAGAAGCCGCAGAGTAACAACCACTCGCGAATTCGATTACGTTAGTTGAGCCACAGAAGCCTATGGATTCGTCATGGCCTGAGTTCCTCCCGGAACTCAGGCCAAAACACCGTCAGTTTCTCCACACGAATTTATCTGAGTGACGATCAATAACTGCTAGTCTAATATCCGGTGACCCTTTGCAGGTCTATACGGGGCAAATTGACGGCACGCCTTAAGCAATTTATGATGGTGGGTATTTTTAAATTCAGGTCCCATAGCGAAACTCTTACTTAACCTACTGTTAATCGGTGTGCCTTAATTATGTGGGAGCAACAATTACGAGTCGGGCTCACCTTCGATGATGTCGTCTTAACACCTCGACGTTCAAACATTGTCCCCAACGACGTTGAAACCGCCACCCAACTAACACGCCACCTCCGCATCAATATCCCTTTAATAAGCGCCGCCATGGATACGGTGACGGAAGGACGTTTAGCCATTGCTTTAGCCCGTGAAGGTGGGATTGGGATCATCCACCGGGCGCTGCCTCCCGATAGCCAGGCGGCAGAAGTAGATAAAGTCAAAAAGTCAGAAAGTGGAATGATTCTTTCTCCTATTACCATATCACCCGACCATACCATCCGAGATGCCCACCATCTCATGGCCACCTATCGCATTTCTGGAATCCCTGTCACCCAAGGGAACAAGTTGGTGGGAATTTTAACCAATCGTGATCTTCGGTTTGAAAACCGCATGGACCTTAAAATTGGCCAAGCCATGACCAAGGACAAACTGATCACCGCTCCAGAAGGCACCAGTCTCGAAAAAGCACAGGCCATTCTGCATGAACATCGCATTGAGAAATTGTTAGTCGTCAATGATCAATTTGAATTAAAAGGGCTCATTACCATAAAAGACATTCAAAAAAAGATTAAATATCCCTTTGCCTGTAAGGATGAGCACGGACGACTACGAGTCGGAGCAGCCGTCGGAACTGGGCCTGACGTGGACGACCGTTTAGAGCGCCTCATGAAAGCCGGCATTGATGTCATTGTCGTTGATACCGCTCACGGCCATTCACAGGGAGTCCTCGACAAGGTCAAAGCCATAAAAAAACAATATCCAAGCCTCGAACTCATTGCGGGAAACGTAGCGACCGCAGAAGCCACACAGGATCTCATACAGGCAGGCGCCGATGCCATAAAAGTCGGCGTTGGACCTGGATCAATCTGTACGACACGAATCGTCTCAGGGGCTGGAGTTCCTCAGCTGACCGCGGTGGCAGATTGTGCCGGCGTGGCAAAAGACCATGGAGTCCCGCTCATTGCAGATGGAGGCATCAAATATTCTGGTGATATCACCAAAGCCTTAGCCGCAGGAGCCTCGTCCGTCATGATTGGCTCCCTATTTGCTGGCACTGAAGAATCACCAGGTGAAACGGTGTTGTATCAAGGACGAACCTACAAAGAATATCGCGGCATGGGGTCATTAGGTGCCATGGAACGTGGTGGAAAAGATCGGTACTTCCAAGAAGGGCGAGAGACATCCAAACTCGTCCCCGAGGGGATTGAAGCTCGTGTCCCCTACAAAGGAAACCTGGCGGGGCTGATCTACCAAATGGTCGGCGGCCTAAAGGCAGGAATGGGTTATTGCGGCTGTCGAACGATTCCTGAGTTACAACGTGACGCTCGTTTTTTACGACTCACCGCTGCAGGCCTTCGCGAAGCCCACGTGCATGATGTCATTATTACGAAGGAGGCCCCGAATTATCGGGCTGACTAAGATTCGATTCCTCCCCGAGGACATCGGATTTTATGTACCTGCGTGACGCCTATGCACTCCCACCAAGATACCATTGTCATCCTGGACTTTGGGTCACAATACACACAACTCATCGCACGGCGGATTCGAGAGCTTCACGTGTTCTCGGTCATCCTCCCAGCCCAATCGTCCGTGCAAGATATTCTTACACACCAGCCGAAGGGCCTCATTCTCTCTGGGGGTCCGGCCAGTGTCACACATGCCAAAGCGCCAAAACTCAATAGCAAGATTTTCAAAATGGGGATTCCGGTTTTAGGCATTTGCTACGGGATGCAGCTCATTGCCCATCATTGCGGTGGAACGGTCCATTCCACCCCCAAACGAGAATTTGGCCGGGCAGATCTCCACATTGATAACGCTGACGATCTATTCAAGGGAATCAAAGGAAAAAAATCTTTTCCGGTTTGGATGTCACATGGCGACGCCGTCCAACGACTGCCATCAGGATTTCAAACCATT
>JAOUQB010000494.1 GCA_029879555.1 Nitrospirota bacterium
TAAGAAAATCGTTGGCCACGTTCAGGAGCCCTCATTCTAGCCCTTGGGGAGTATGGAAGAAATTTTCGGGGTCCATGTGGTGGTAAAGGGAAAAGTCCAAGGAGTGGGTTTCCGAGCCTTTACTGAATACCAGGCGACTCAAAAAGGGTTATTGGGCTGGGTTCGTAATCAACCGGACGGGACGGTTGAACTGGAAGCTGAAGGACCAAAGTCAGTGCTAGAGGCTTTTCTCCTTGTGCTTCAAGAAGGCCCTCGATTCTCACATGTGACGCAAATGATGGTTGACTGGAAAGATGCAAACAGGCACACTCAAGGGTTTATCGTTCTGCGAGGCGAACCTGAGAATTTTTCTTCAGATGCCTGAAGTGGTTTCCATAGAAAGGGGCGTAATGGTGCCTCCGTATTATTTAAGAAGATACGATGAATTATAAAACGTTTATTCGAGAAGTTCCTGATTTTCCAAAGCCGGGGATTTTGTTTTATGACATCACCACGTTATTGAAAGAGCCGACTTGTCTCCGAAGCATGATTGATGATTTAGTCAATCTCTATCAAGGAAAAGGGATCACCAAAGTTGTCGGAATGGAATCTCGAGGGTTCATACTGGGAAGCCCCTTGGCCTATCATCTCAATGCCGGGTTTGTGCCTGTTCGAAAACCAGGGAAACTGCCTGCTGATGTCTTTGAAGTGAAATACAATTTAGAATATGGTTCGAATTCTCTAGCCATTCATCGCGATGCGATTCAGGAAGGAGAGTCTGTTCTAATTGTTGATGATTTGTTAGCGACAGGGGGAACGGCAGCAGCGACGGTTCACCTGATCCGACAATTAGGCGGGGAAATTGCTGGAGTAGGATTTTTAGTTGAGCTAGTCGGACTTGACGGTCGCAAAAAAATAGATGGGTGCGTTGTGCATTCATTAATCACCTATGACTAAAGTGACTTCAATAAACGCGCCTGAATGTTGCGATCTAATAGGGTGCTGATGATAAAAAACATGATCCTCCGAGAGGATCATTTGTGCGCTAACCTCCAAATGGGGAAAGGAATGTAAGAATGGCCACACGATCGGGGAAAAAAGTCACGAAACCTACCGCGACCCGTGTGAAAAAGACAGTCGTGAAGACTGCCGCACCAGCTTCGCCATCTTCAAAGAAAACGATGAAAAAAGATAAAACTGAAATTTCTCAGCCATCTGCACCTTCTCCTAAAAAGCCCAAGAAAAAAGATAAGCCTGACAATCGGCATGTTGCGCTGAAGGAAATATTACTTGAAAAACGGGAAGCTTTGATTCAAGAAATTAAGCAGCAGCTTGGGCAGTCTGTCACCGAAGAGCAGCAACGTCGCTTAGAAGCCGCCATGGATAGTGGCGATCAGGCCTTGGTAGATCTAGAACGGGAAATGGGGATTTCCCTTCAAGAAATGCGAAACCGGGAGCGTCAACTCATTGATGATGCGTTAGATAGTTTGGACGAAGGGACGTATGGCGTGTGTGCCGATTGCGAGGAAGAAATTAGTGAAAAACGCCTTCACGCGTTGCCATTTGCTCGTTTGTGTGTGGAATGTCAGTCCAAGCGCGAACTGATGGAGAAAATAGAGCGATCGGAACAACGATCATAATCTAATGTCCTCGTGTTTTCTCTGAGACGTAGAGACTCCAACTGTTATAAAGATCATTGCTAGGCGACATCTTCTCGATATTGACATCTGATTCTCCCATTCTCTTATTATCCCCAGTTTGGGGGAACGACTGCGTTCCTACAACGAGTTGAACCTTTGCTCTAGGTTTCCCTCGGATTCATCCCCATTTGAGAACCAGAGAATTATTATCGTGCCTGTCCCTGTCGTCATCTTAGCGAGCGGCGGTCTCGATTCCACCGTCACGGCTGCCCTTGCGAAGGCGGAGGGATGTGCTCTGTATTTGTTGACCATAGACTATAGACAGCGGCATCGATTTGAAATCGACTGTGCCAAAAAAATTTCGGTTTGGCTGGGGGCGCACGATCACAAAATTTTTCAGTTGGATTTAGGGCTATTCGGTGGGTCAGCGTTAACGGACCAGATTCCTGTGCCAACTGGTCGGTCCTCGCATGAACGGGAGCATGGAATTCCTGTTACCTATGTCCCGGCGCGTAATACCATATTTTTAAGCATAGCCTTAGCCTATGCGGAAGTGCTCAACGCTAAGAAAATATTTTTTGGAGCGAACATTCGAGACTATTCAGGCTATCCGGATTGTCGTCCAGAGTTTATTCAGGCCTTTATGGAAGTTGCTAGACAGGGTACCCGTCTCGGCCAAGAGGGTCATCCAATTGAGGTGTTGGCCCCACTCCTGTTTATGACAAAACGTGAGATCATTCAAAAAGGCCAGGAGCTTGGTGTGCCATTTGAAATCACGAGTAGTTGTTATCAGCCTGGCCCCGATCATCGTCCCTGTGGGCATTGCGATAGTTGTCTGATTCGTCAGGAGGGCTTCCTGGACGCTCAACTTCCTGATCCGGCAATCATGCGTTCTCACTTGTAAGGAGAAATGACTATGAAGCTTTGGCCAATGCAGCATTGCACTTACAAGTTTCTGTTCGGGCTCTGTTG
>JAOUQB010000495.1 GCA_029879555.1 Nitrospirota bacterium
ACGCAATTATGGGCGGTGAGTAATGGCAGTTCTTTTTTGGAGTGAGCAGGTTCGGTCTGGGCTTGATAGCCCAGATTTTGAAGCAGACCTGCCACTTGTTGAATGTGTTCTTTGGTATCTTTGCCATGTAATTGCTCTCGAAGTTGCGGGGCAAGCGATGTGGCCACTTTCTTAACGTAGGTTTCCAGCTTTTGGCTTCCCAATTCTTTCTTTAACGTATGCAGCAAGAGTTCAGAGAACCAAGAATATTGTTTGGGTAATCGATTAATCCCTTCATCCGTAATCTGGTAACACCATCCTGGTCGGCCGCCTGTACTTTTTTGCTGAACGGATTTCTTGATGAAGCCATCTCGCTCTAGGCTCACCATATGCTGGTTCACGGCCGTTCTGGAAATTCCGAGGTGTATGATAAGAGCATCAATGGTTAACCCAACTTTCGATTGTTGAAGGAGGGCAAGCACCTGATGTTGGCGGGTTTGAAGCTGTTCGAGCATGGGGGAAGTGTTCCGCTGAAATTGCCTTGGACCTTACTGTGGTTTGTGCCCGGCCCAGTTTATTTAATTACACAACTTTTAACATAACAAACTTTACAAAGTATAGCCTTTGTGCTATTTCTTGATCCAGTAGAAGGGGCAGCTCACATTCATTATTTATGGGTTCAAGGAGGTCAATCATGCGTGTTTCTCAATTAAACGGGAGTCTGTGGATTTCAATGTTCGTGCTCATGTTGGTTGTCGGGTGTTCAAGTTATTCAGGCGGAAAAAGTGGAAGTATGGCTGGTAATCCGCATGTGGCGGAAGCCATAACCCATGCGCAGGAAGCGGCAGATCATGGTGGGATGGGACATGCCGATGCGGTCGTGACTCATGCTGAAGTGGCTCTGCAACATGCGCAAGCTGCGGCTAAAGAGATGACGAACCCTCATTTGGATGCCGGGATTGCGGAGTTAGGCGAAGCCATTGCGCATGGTAAAGCGGGGCATGCGGATGTGGCGACCAAGCATGCCAATTCCGCGGTCATGCATTTAAAAGAAATTAAGTAGTTCGCGACTTTGAGTGCGGTAGGTATTAGATGGTAGGAAAAAGTGGCTCTGATTTGAACCTGTGAAGAGAACCTCGCCGAACGGCGAGGTTCTCCCACAAGGTTGTTATGGTTTTGGTTCAGAGGTAGTTGCGGCCTGAATATCTAGAATTTTGACATCAAAGAAAAGTTTTTTCCCGGCCAACGGGTGATTGAAATCCAACATGACCACCTGATCCTTCACTTCCGTGATCATCGGATGCACCATTTGACCCTGAGGACCTTTCCCTGATAATCGGACGCCCACCTTTCGTGCATCCGGGGGAATTTGATCAATGGGAACTTCTTGCACAGCTTGAGGATTGATCGGCCCATAGCCTTGTTCCGGGTCGACGGTGACCTGTTTGCTTTCTCCAACTTTCATCCCTTCTAACGCGGTTTCCAATCCTGGAATGATTTGGTGGGAACCCTGAGTGAAATTCAGCGGTTCGCCACCCACGTTGGTGTCCAACACTTTCTTGTCTTCTAGGGTGAGAGAATACTCCATGGAAATCGTTTTTCCATCGGAGACGGTCATCGGTGACGTCGCTGCGTGGTCATCGGCCAGGACGAACGAATGTGAGGTCAAGAGTGCAAGGGCGGAACCACACACCACTCGAGCCAGTAGTTGCACGGTCATAAGACTGATCCTCCAAGAAAAAATAGAAAAGAAGCGTAGGCTGGAAAAGATGGCACGAAGCCAGGGGGGACAAAGAGCCGCACGGTTCCAGGCTAACCATGAACGAATAGCCACAATGTATCAAATTTTTGAGAGGGTGACTATGTGGCGGGTCAATTTATTGCCCGAGAAGGGAGCACCTATGGTACGCTGATGCATGCAGGCTTCTTGCATCCTAGGGTCGGATGAATCTCATAAGGTTTGGTGGATGAGGCGGAGTTACTAAGTATGGAACCAAATGAAAAAATCGTGAACGCGAAACAGAAAATGGCCCAACATCGCCGGGAATTTTCCTGCCGGGAAGTGGATGGGCCCCAAGATGAGCGCCTTCCTGAAGGCCAACATCTGGTGAATAATTTTCCCGTGTTGGATTTAGGGTATAAGCCCACGATTGATTTAGCCCAATGGACGCTCACGATTGATGGCGTTGTGGCCAATCCGGTGACCTGGACATGGCAAGATTTTCAAGCGCAACCGGTTTCCCTAGTTCATGCCGATTTTCATTGCGTCACCACGTGGAGCATGCTGGACAATGATTGGACAGGGGTGAAGTTTCAGCATGTTTTAGCAGTGGTTCGGCCCCTTTCCTCGGCCAAATATATTTTGTTTGAATCATATGATGATTACACGACGAATTTACCCTTAGACGTCTGTGATGATGAGGATGTGTTATTGACCACGCATTGGAAGGACCAGCCGTTGAGCAAAGATCACGGTGGACCCGTGCGGATGATTGTGCCCAAGCGCTATGCCTGGAAAGGGGCAAAGTGGGTGAAAAAAATTACCTTTCTTGATCGTGACCAAAAGGGCTTTTGGGAATTACGTGGTTATTCTAATACCGCCCT
>JAOUQB010000496.1 GCA_029879555.1 Nitrospirota bacterium
CTGCAGTGGCCATTTCCTCCGTGGCGCAGCCGACAAGAAAAATAATTGGAGTTTCAGATGACGCACATTGGTGTGTGACGTTCTTCAGGAACTCTAAGCCTGTCATATCCGGGAGCTGGTCATTGACGAGCATGAAGTGAGGGGGGAGCCTTTCGCAGGCTTTCAGAGCTTGGTTGCCTGTCTCCATTTCTTCGATGTCCAAGCGGAAGTGGGTTTTGCCACGAATCCAGCGCATATATCGAGATCGGTCAATCGCATTGGCATCAACAATGAAAAGACGGAGAGTCGTTACTTGAGGTTGGGCAATGTCAGTGGTCATAGGCCATGTTGACATCCGAGAATGAAAATAATGGTGAAACCGTATTCGGTCTCGGCTAATCGGAAATAGTTCTGAGCTTTGCTGATGTCCTCTGAACGGGCTTGATCTATTTGTTTCAGAAGGTCGTAAGCGTGGCTTGAAGGCTCAAATAAGGAAGGGATGAATGTTTTTCATCATACTTGTGCTGTGGGGCTGTTTCAAGAGAAATTTTTGTGATGATGTGGATGGCTGCTAGGAAAAGTAGGGTGCAAATGGAAGCTAAGAAACACAATGAGGATAGGGGGGGCGAACAGTCAAAATTTGTTGAGGTCCTTCCTCCATTTTTGGTGCTTCACTTCACCTGTTAGGTGTGGACCATATGTTGGGCGCTTTCGTGGGCGGGGAGGGGTGGGGCAATCCAATATCCTTGCATGGCGTCGCAGCCGTGTTCTTCCAGAAAGTCCACTTGTTCTTGAGTTTCTACGCCCTCCGCGATGACTTGGAGTCCTAAGGCTTTGCCCAAGGAAATAATGGCTTTGACGATGGCGGCATCGTTGGGGCTGTTCGGGAGCTGCTGTATGAGGCTTTGGTCCAGTTTAATGCCATCAACGGGAAACGATTTGAGGTACCGGAGTGACGCATAGCCAGCTCCAAAATCATCAATGTAGAGATGGACTCCCATGGCTTTCAGTTCGCGCAGCGTTTGGAGCGTATCGTCGGTTTCGTGGATGAGAAACGTTTCGGTCAGCTCGAGCTTAAGATTGTCAGGATCTAAATGGGTGCGTTTGAGAATATCCTGAATGAGTGCAGGTAAATTCCCTTGGTGGATTTGTCTCGCAGACAGATTGACGGCTACATGCGGTGCTGCAAAGCCTTGTTTTTCCCAATACTTGGCTTGTCTACTCGCAGCCCGTAAGACCCATTCACCAATGGGAATGATCATGCCATTTTCTTCTGCTTGTGGAATAAATTGATTGGGGCCGATCAGCCCTTGGTAGGGGTGATGCCATCGCAAGAGGGCTTCCATGCCGATAATTTGTTTGGTGGCAAGGTTCATTTGCGGTTGGTAATGCAGGAGGAATTCCTTTTTGGCTAAGGCTCGACTGAGTTCCACTTCCAGCGTGGATCCATCCAGGCCGGCCGTTTTCATGCCGGCTGTATAAAATTGATAATTGTTTCCTCCTTGGGCCTTGGCTCGGTACATGGCCGCGTCTGCGTGAGAGAGAAGTTCTTGGGGATTGGCGCTATCCCAAGGGTAGATCGTAATGCCAAGGCTTCCGGTGATTTGGAGTTGATGGTGATTCACGATAATGGGTTGCGCTAACAATTGGAGAACGCGTTGTGCAACTGCGGCGACATCTTCCACGGAGACGATTTGTTCGAGTAAGACCGCAAATTCATCTCCGCCTAAGCGCACACCGGTGTCAATTTCTCTAATACATTTTTTGATGCGAGTGGCGACGGTCTTGAGCAACGAATCTCCACATTCATGCCCAAGTGTGTCATTGATCGATTTGAAATGATCAAGATCTAAAAACATGAGGGCCATGGCCATGTCATTGCGATTGCAGCGAGCGACGGCACAATTCAATCGTTCATAGAAAAGCCCGCGATTCGCTAATCCTGTGAGGTGATCGTAATGCGCCAATTGTGTGATACGTTGAGTGGCCCGATGACGTTCCATGGCGTAGCGAATGGCCCGGCACAATGTCGAGCTACTGGTCTGTCCTTTAATGAGGTAATCCTGTGCCCCACTTTTCACGGCCAGAATGGCTTGGGCTTCGTCCTCGACCCCACTTAAAATCAAAATAGGGGCCTCAGGACAATATTGGATAAATTGTGGAATGGATTCAAACGTTTTCCCTTCAGGTAAATGTAAATCCAAAATAATGGCCTGAAAGGATTGGCGTTGGGCCAGGTCCAGTGCCTCACTGACGGAGAGTCGTTGCTCCAATGTGTATTGATTTTGGAGTCCCTCTTTCAACATATTGTTGATCATCAATGCTTCTTTGTGATCATCCTCAACCAAAAGGAGCTTAATCATGAGTGACCTTTTCCGGTTGTTCCTGGTTCGTTCGAGTCATGGAACAATAGAGGTAAATGTTTTTCTCTACTCAATCTTTTCGGATATTAGATGGGTTTCTTGAAGGTTCCTGAAGGCGTTTTGCCAGGTGGATGAGCAATTTCGACACGAAATGATTTGAATATAGTTCATAAAATCAAACAATTATGTGGATCTCTTGATATATGATACACTTTAAATATTTGGGCAAAGAT
>JAOUQB010000497.1 GCA_029879555.1 Nitrospirota bacterium
TAGCAATGCATCCAAGAAAAACCTGGCTCCCGCCCCAACCTCTCGATTAATGAGACGCACTCCTGGCTTCACCAAATCCTGAACGGTACGAATCCGTTTGGGATTTCCAGGTTGAAGAAGCAGACCCTGCACCCACGAGGCAAAATGCACTCCGACCAAATCCCGATTCCGGGCATGTCGCTTGAGATACGGAATATTGCTTTCCCCAGATTTCATGTCGACGAGATGCAACCCCGCCATATGGACTTCCCCTCGTTGCAAGGCGCTGAGCGCATTAGCACTTCCCATGGTCCAATTGGTCACACCGGACAGGGCATGAATTTTTCGGACATGCTCTCCGGCCAAAAATAAAGCCGGGTCACACCCGGCAATCATGATGTGTTGTTCAATGACTTCCCGCGCATGCAAGAGCTTCACGGTAACCTGTGCAGATTTTTTTCGCGAACCGTGATGGGCCTCATTCAAGACCAGACCATCAGCGGGCATCACAAAATTCAAGATATCGCCTAACTCAGCCATGGGACGGGCAACCATTCGCGTCCCGACCTGAGAGAGCTTGACCCGCATAGATGAGCTTTGAGTCGACACGCCACCAATCAGTTCCGCATCGACGACCACTTCCCGTCCAGGCAGGCTGAAAAGGTCTTCAACCGAGCATTCCAAAACCTCAGCCAGTTTCAACGAAATTTGCGTACTCGGGAGATACTGGTTGGCTTCAATGGCATACACCGCCTGCCGAGTAATCCCCGCCCGCTTGGCCAATTCCGCTTGAGAGAGCCCCTGGTGGTTACGTCGCTCGGCCAAGTGATTGCTGACCCCCTCGACAAGAGGTCTGGATTTCGAGGCGGCTGAGGCTTTCTTGGAAGATGAGGTTTTGTTCATCAGTCTCACCATTTTTTAACAGGAGGCAAAATCGGAACGTTCATCATGCTGTTTCCAATTTGGTCTCGACTCAAATTCATCATTTTTCTTGACTCATAATTATGGCCCACGTTAGGGTATGATACTTAATTCATAACGTCAGTATCTTCCCCTTGATGAACTTCTTCAGCTTTTTCCCAGCCAATTTTGGCGTGATCGATTGAGGATGCTGCCGCATCCTTGTCTCAAGATCCGAATCACGTTTCCCAAAAACCACTGAACATCGCCCCCATCCATGAACCTCCTCATCTTCAATATATTTCTACTCTTGGTAAAAGGAGCACTCCCATGTTCGGACGGATTTGCCTTTCAGCCTTTGTAACGTGCTGTCTTTCGACATCACTCGCCTTTGCACATGACCCCGCAGCTCATGACCATGGGGGCCATAAAGTTCCCACCCTCAATAAACCCAAGACGACTGTTACCCTCGAACCCGATCGCATTTCGATTACCTTCGGTCCCATTGATCTTCCTGTCGGGCACAGTGGGGATTTAGCTGCCAGCATGCCCAAGCATTTTTTTAATCTCCCTGAAGACCGCTATATGACCGGATATAAGACCGAGGTCTTTACCAAGGAGGGGAAAGAATTACCTCGCGAATACTTACATCATATCCTGCTCTTAGACATGGACCAGGATAGCATTTCCTGCCCAGGGGAACCGCTCTTTTTTGCAGGAGCCGGAATGGAAATGCGGGAAACTCGCTTTCCTGCCGGACACGGCGTCAGGCTCGATCAAACCCATAAACTGATGGCCCTTGTGGCCTTTTACCACAAAGCCGCTCCGACCAGAGATGCCATGGCTCGCTTTACGATTTATACCGCCCCCAACGGTCAAGAGTTGCATCCGATGCAAGTGTATCAAGTGGGTGTCAATGTGGTGTGTTTCAGTAAATTCGATCAACGGCCGGCCAACCAATCCGATGAGGGCATTGCCATTGATGCGGGTGTGCATGTCATCAAAGAACCCCTCAAATTTTTAGTCGATGGCTGCGTGAAATTCGCCTATCCGCACTCACATAATGGCGCCCTCTTGATCGCCATGGAAAATCGCACTCGCAAGAAGACCTTATTGCGAACTGTGCCGGATGTCCTACTCGATGGGACGCTACTCGGATTCCCTGACCGCCAAGTCTATTCAAATCCCATCGGGTTCCCAGTGAGCACCAAGGAAGACTATGAAATGGTCTTGGTCCATCACCGCCCCTTAGATCAAGAAGGTGATATCCGTGGGATGGGGAATTATTTATTGTATATGACGCGAGAGGCCTGTCCCAACGCTGAAACACCCGCAACCGTGGCCTCTAGCGAGACGACTCCCTAAACGTGATGCCCTCAATACGCGCTGAGGCGCCAGAAACTTTCATTCTGACGCCTCAGCTTCGCCATCCTCTCCATTCGACCTTACATGGTCATCATCGATAATCGAGACAAATCTAGCACGATTTCTCCACTCCGCTCATCCCCAAAGATTGCATCAACAAGACCCTCCTCTTCGGCATACACCAATTCCTCATCTTCACCCACATAAAGGATATCCACGCCTAACGGACCCAGAGACAGTAACGGGAACCGCCGGTCATAAATCAGTCCGGCCGGTGGAATCCCGTAGACGGCGCGATAATTACTTAAGATAATATGCAATCGTCC
>JAOUQB010000498.1 GCA_029879555.1 Nitrospirota bacterium
ACCCCTTGCCAACTTTTCTTCGTATCCCCCACCGGCGTCAGCACCTGAGAAATTTTCGGATCTTCTAAAAATTGTTCCATGGATCAACCCCTAGTGTTATGGAGAGAACATCAATGTACTTTCATTCTGCATGAGTCGACGATGTTTCATCAAACAGATTGGACCGATTTTCTCCTCTCCCTATGAGGGAGAGGATGAAGGTGAGGGTGGAGACGTGCAATGTGAAAATCATTGCAGGTAAACAATTGAAAGCCTTCCCCCTCACCCTAGCCCTCTCCCCCAAGGTGGCGAGGGAAAGAGAGGAGGAGAGGAACGAGAAACAAAAAGGGGAAAAGAGAGAACTGCCCTTTTTGGGGTTTTCTCATCATGAACCATTACCTTACATACCTCGCGTTTTTCCTTCTCAATGAGGTCTCAATGTTTTTCTGTGATGCCGGGTTTCGGCCCGGCAGCCGAGGCCCTTTTGTTTCGGCAAAAGGACCCAAAACCATTGACGCCCCACCCGCCTCATAAGAGTGGACGGACGCAACCATTCGGAGGGCGCGCCAACTCGCGGAGCCTGTCCTGAGTCTGGGCGAAGGGCTCGAGCAAGGCCCGCCAATTTTTACGAGCGTCCATCCCAAAAGGCGGATGGCAGGCGTCAGATCCAGAGGGAAACAGGGGCTAAATCTAGAATAGACTTACCCCGACCGAACGCCGTGTACCAACCCAATGCAGCGACTGGGGCCGATGCCTCAAACCATCAGCCCCAATTCGCCTCACCCCAGACTCTCTATTCGGCTTTCCCGTTTGTATGGGAGGCCGGGAAGCAGGCTCATGGACACCCGCTGTCACACCTAGTCTGTCCGTAAACAGACCAGCCCTGGACCGGCTCTTCACCGTGCGGGCGGCCTGGGCAAGACGAAACCCGATGTTGTTGTTCCGGTTATTGGTGTTGTTCCTGTTCCGGTTTGATGAACGTAGGTTCTCCGGTTTGTTGTTCCAGGCACCGCCCCGAATCACACGCTGGCCGTCTCTTGGCCCACTCCCCTCGTAAACACAGCCTGGGAGAAAATCACTCGTCGAAGTCCTTCCGTCTCGGCATGCCGTACATGGCCAATCCAGCTTTGCGTCGAGGCCACCACTTTCCCCCATTCCAAGCGGCCCATTCCAAAGGCCCGAGCCATTCGACGAAATTTGCGGGCAAAGCGATGCCCATTGTCGTTACGCAACCGACGACGGGTCGGAAAAACGAGATAGCCCAGCAAGTTCAAGCCATCAACAATCCGCGTGATATGCGCTTTTCGAGGATGCAAGATCAGACGGTCACCTTCCAATCGCTCTCGAATCGCTACTCGAATATCGGCAAGGACACCCTTGTCATGCCCCAACACCACCATATCGTCCACATACCGTAGGTAGGGCCGCACTTGAAGAACTTGCTTGATGTACTGATCCAAATCATCAAGATACAGATTGGCAAAAAACTGGCTGGTGAGATTGCCGATAGGTATGCCAACACGACGAGCCAAGGGAGTAAACAGGTCATCCCCGGGAAAATAGCATGCCTGTCGTGTTCCCCAAGGCGACCCGTCAATAATGGCATCCAACAAGGCCAGCACCTGCCTGTCCTGGATTCGGCGCCGAAGCTTGGTTTTCAACAAGCCATGATCCATAGAGGGAAAATACTGTTGAATGTCCATCTTCAACGCATAGCGATACGTCCGAGACCACGCCTGATACCGATTCACCGCCGCGTGCACACCTTTGCCACGCCGGCAGGCATAGGAATCAAAAATAAATGTGCGATCCAATGGCGGTTCAATCAGCTGCATCAACGCATGATGCACGACCCGATCGCGAAACGGGGCTGCGGCAATGACGCGAGGCTTCCGATCATAGATCGTAAAGAGACGGTATCCGCCAGGCCGATAGCTTCCATCCATCAACTCGCGTTGTAGCACAAGCAATTCGCGCTCAAGGTTAAGCCCGAACTCTGCAACGGCAGACCGACCCCGCTTCCCCAGCTTGGCCGTTCGATAGGCACGGAGCAAATTTTCGAAGCTCACCAACTGTGTCCAGATGCCGTTGATTCGCTTCATGTGGAAGGCGGTGCTCCGTCGCGACTCCGTAACCAGCCACCGATCTGCCGCCCCAGGCCATCCAGGAGTTTGGCCCCATGCTCGTATTGACGGGTCGCAATCACCTTTAATTCATGAGCCAGACGCCAGAGATGACGCACCACTTCCAGGAGATGGTTGGCACGGGTCAACGGCTGGGCTTTGTGTCGGGTGTAGGCCGCTTCCACGAGTAAAGTCAGCACGTCAAGTAACCCGGTTTCAAGCCGTTCTCCCAGGGTAAAACGCCGGACACGGGGAAATTTGTCCAATTGCGGAATCATCCAAAGGAGCAGCTCATGACAAGACTGCACCGCCTGGGGAATACTGGTCGCCACATTTAGTTCGCTTTCTTGGTAATGGTGTTTCTACCTCCCCTTGCCCCTCCTGACAAAGGAGGGGGAAAGAGAAAAAGAAAAGGGTAAAAGGATAAAGAGCAAAGGGTTAGCGGGTGCCCTGGGCAAGACGAAA
>JAOUQB010000499.1 GCA_029879555.1 Nitrospirota bacterium
GTCTTTTCCAAGGAGATGCAAGGCCCCAACCACGATTAAAACGGGTTCCTTCTCCTGAAGCGCTTGTTCCATATGTGGGAGCCACGCTTGATTTCGATTAAGGACCAGGGCCTGATTGAGTTCAGGGTAGTCGCCCATACCTGCCAGGAGCGCCTCCAATTGCTGCACATGACCCTGCTTCCAAGCCTTGAGTATGTCATGCACTTGCGTGTTCAAATTTTTGAGTTCCTCTAACGTCTGTAGAAGAAATTGCTCTTGCGTTGAAGGAGAGAGCTGGTCAAAGAGATTGAGCTGAAATTCGACGGTCTCTAATCCTTGAATGTCTTTCCCCGCGGCTTTGGCTTTTTCAAAAAAGTAACGATCCACTCCATAAGCACTTTCAAATCCGAGTTTTTGTAGCTCCAACGCCATGACCGCCGTGGCCACCATCCATGGCTTCATGCGATGAAAATCCTCGATCTGCTGGCCGAGGTCACTCAACTCAGCCTTGGCGGTGGCATAACTTTCTGGCGGCAACACCATTGGCAAGGATTCCCCATTGAGATAGAGGCCTTTTCGGACCATGTTCATTTGCGCCAGCGGAGACGAGATCTCATCCAAATCCACTTCAAACATGACCTGAGACGATTGCTGGAAGGCCCGATCAAATGCCTGATCGAGGGGATAATCCTCTTTCTGCATCACATGGATGGACCCCGCGAGATAAATTGTATTTTTCGGAGACGCGACCTTCCAGAGAATGTGTGGCCTTTCGATGACGGGGACGTCTTGAGTACTGTGGGCCGTGAGAGTGCAGCAACCCCCAAGCAGTATGAAAAACCCGAACAGACTCCATACCCCAACTCGAAACATAAATGCTTTTGCTCTTCTTTTTTGGTGTGTCATCATCATTTCTCAGGGTGACGCAACGAAGGAATCAGCAGGTGTCTTGACTCTTTTTCTTCTACGGATGCTAGAAGATAGCTTAACCAAAATCTGATGATTGGCAAGAGCCCATGCCGAATGGGAGCGTGCGATGCTCGATTCGGCAGTTCCACCCACCTTGCGGGATTGGTCTTACCAAACCTGGGAACCGTTTGAAATAGATTTAGAGAATGTCCGGGGTTTCGCCCCAGGTCTTGGAAAAAACAAACTCTTGGAGGGTCTTTCGGGATCGTGGGGCCAATTCTCGTTCACGAATTTCTTCAGGAAGGGAAGACGGGTCGCCCGAGTAGCCGATGGCAAGCCCCGTTACCGGTTCATACCCGTCTGGTACGGCATAAGACGTGCGAATAATCTCGGGAAGAATTCCCGCCATTTGATGCACGACAAGGTCCATCGCGGTGGCTTGGACAACCAGATTGCCGACAGCCAAGCCTACGTCGTGAAAGGCATGTGAGTTGGGTTTGCCATTGTGATCAAAATGCATTTTAGCGAACGTGATCATTAAAAGGGGCGCCCGCTTCGCCCAAACTTTATTTCCCTCCACTAAGCAACTGAGAAGTTTGACATGTTCCGGAGGCTGGTCCACCGTGGCCATCATCAACACCCATGGCTGTTCATTAAAACAGGAGGAAGCCCAGCGAGCGGCCTCCAAGAGCCGTTGAATCTTTCCCGGTTCCACCGGCCGCTCAGCAAAGGCTCGTGGGCTCCATCGCCGGCTCAAGAGATCGTGAATAGGAAATTGTGTGTCGGCTGGTTTTTCCATTGCGTGCTACGACAACCTCTCGACTAGGTCAGACCACAATCACCCTACCAAGACAAGGCAGTCTATCCTGCATTTTCGTCGAGTCCGGAAGATGGCTTGGGTTCATCTCTCGGTGATTGTTGACTGAGAGCCTTGTTCACCAACTCAATGACCGTTTGCAATTGAAAGGGTTTCGTCAAGCGATGTTGTGCCCCTAAACGTTGCGCCAATTCTAACAGATTAATTTTGGCGGCTTCGCTCGCTGCGGACATGGCAATAATAATGACATGAGGAAACTCCCGGCGGAGATCCAGAATCGTTTCAAGCCCTTCCTTCTCGGGCATGAGGATATCCATAAGAACCAGATCGGGCAGTTGTTGGCGATAGCAGCGGATGCCCTCTTCGCCATTTAAGGCACTCCGGACCAGATGCCCTTCATTGTGCAACGCTTGCTCTAACACATCACAGATTTGTGGATCATCATCAATAACAAGAATGGTCGCCATCGCCTAAACTCCTTTACCGCCCCAAATCGTCGAGCCCCTGACCCCAAAACCGTCAAGCCGGGTGGACGAATGGGCGATCAACTCTGGCATCCCCATAATGGTGAATGGAATTGACACTGTTGAGATTATGAATGCTGTCTTGATTGCTCAGGGCATTGCCCGTTCCCTTTTTAATACATTTTCTTGGATTCACGCAAGATTTAATTGTTTCGTCATTCCTTTACAACCATTCGACCATTTCACCCCAACGGCGAGAACGTTTTGTCCAGAACATGCCGAACAATCGGAGCCAGATCCCGTATGGCCAAGGGCTTCATGAGATAGGCTTGGATCCCTAAGGCTTTGGCTTTTTCGGCCGTCATGATGTGGCTAAAGCCCGTGCACAAA
>JAOUQB010000500.1 GCA_029879555.1 Nitrospirota bacterium
CGTCTCTCCACAATTCATCTTTGAAGCCCCCGAAGTCTTGGAGCCATTAGTTACCCATCTAAAAGAAATGAACCCAACCTCGCTTCAGCACGTGATGGACGTGATGGGCCTTCAACAACCAGGTCCTCCCATTCGAGTCATTCTGGCGCCCAAGGAATCTCCCTTGGCCCAGGACGCTCCAGAATGGATGTCCGGCTACGCCATCGGCCAGGCCTCGACCATTGTGCTCTTCACTGACCGAACCTTGTCCTACCCGAACGATTCACTCAACGATGTATTTCTCCATGAGATTGTGCATATCCTCGCCCACCGGGCTGCAGGAGGGCAGCCACTCCCTCGATGGTTTGATGAAGGATTAGCCATGATGGCCGCACGAACCTGGGATTTTGAAGATCGAGCCCGATTAGTCTGGGCCATGGTCTCAGCCACCAAAGTCTCACTGGATGAATTGAATAGCCTCTTTGTGCGTAATGACACTTCAGTCCGAAGAGCCTACGTCCTCACCCATGCGTTTACCTTGGATCTGTTAGAGCACACACGGGGGGATGTCCCCAAACAGATACTGGCCAAAGTCAAACGCGGCCTCTCCTTTCCTGAAGCTTTTGCACAAACCACGCTCATGACACTCACTCATGCCGAAGAAGATTTTTGGAGTCGTCAGACGCTATGGAATCGGTGGATTCCCGTCGCCACCAGTTCGGGAATGGTCTGGCTCACGATTACCTTTTTGGCCTTTTGGGCCTACACCAAACAGCGAAAGCGATCCGCAGCCATTAAGCAACAATGGAAGGAAGATGATTGGGATGTATGAGAGATTGTCTCAAGACAATCTTCTTTGCTAAAAAACATGATCTTGTAAATTTACCCGCACCTTGAAAGGACGATTTCATGCCTTCGAAACTCAAAGACAAAGTCGCGATCATTACAGGGGGAAATAGTGGAATTGGCTTAGCCACCGCCAAATTGTTTCAGGCCGAGGGTGCGAGGGTCATTATTACAGGAAGGCGAAAAGATGCGGTGGAAGCCGCCGTCAAAGACATCGGAGGAACTTGTAAGGGAATTGTCTCCGACACGGGAAACCTCGATGACATTAGTCATCTCTATGAACAGATTCAGCAATCAGGATTTAAGATCGATATCCTGTTCCTTAACGCCGGCATCGCAATCTTTGGCCCATTTGAGACCATGGACGAAGCCGCGTTCGATGCCATGGTGAATGTCAATTTTAAAGGCCTCTTCTTCAACGTACAAAAAGCGGCCCCTCTTCTTAACGATGGCGCGTCTATTATTATCAACTCTTCTATCGCCGACCAAAAGGGGTTTCCGAATACCAATATTTACGCCGCCACGAAAGCGGCCGTTCGGAGTCTGGCTCGAACCTTATCAACGGAATTACTTGAGAGAAAAATCCGGGTAAACGCTCTGGCTCCTGGCCCCATCGACACGCCCATTTTCGATAAAATTGGCATCCCCGCTGAAGCTGTTCCGGAAATGAAAGAAGGGTTTGCCGCGCAAAATCCGATGAAACGATTTGGCACCCCAGAGGAAATAGCCAAAGCCGCGCTCTTCCTGGCATCCGATGATTCATCTTATATCACGGGCATTGATCTCACCGTTGATGGAGGCGTCACACAGCTCTAAGCCTCCGAGCCAAAAGAACGATTAAGGAGGGCGTTCTCGTTTTGACCCGTTTAGAGCTCTAAAGGTTTCCCTCGTCGTTCTAGACATGTTTAATCGAGAAACTATCTTGGTTTTTCCAGGATGGATACCCACCCTTGTAATCAATACCAGGGGCTCGCTCAACCACGGCGGGCATGACAGCAGGCAGGAGGTATCTGATAGAATTCTCTATTAAACACATGTCAGGAAAGAACACGATGAAAACGCGCATCCCCTCTCCTCTTACATCTTTCCCTTCTCGAAATTTACTACTTGGAACTATCGTAGTTCTGCTGTTGACTCCTTTCCCTGCGATGGCCCTTGAACCAGAACCTCACCCTCTGGATACGTTTCTCACAAACATCCTCAATTTTCGTGAGCCAACCGGCATTCGCGGGACGGTCAGATATATCGATAAGGGAAAGAAAAATATCTGGTTAGATTGGGAACAACGATCTGATGATCGCCCCGCATTCGACACAGGCTGGAAATTGGTGCCAGAGGGCACAACTCTTTTAGTATATCCGCAGAACGCTACTCAATATGAAGAATTGGAACTCATGAAAAAGGGGACGCCCATTGAGATGATTATTCAACTTGACCCAGAAGGCCACCGCCGCATTCTTTCGTATCAAGACCTTTCACGGGGAAGAAAAATTCCACTCTGATACAATTGGTCATTCGGAAAGGTACAAACTCCCCTGGTTCAACAAATCCAAGATCAACAAATCGTGTTCTTCTGAATGCCCCAATGGATGAGCAAAGATTCGTTCGGCGCATAAGTTTTTCACCAGATCAGTCATGAGTTCACTGCAGATATATTGGCGGCCATCAACAAACAGCCACAGAATTTTCCCGTGTTCTTGAAACGCAAACCGTGACCCTTCATTTCGAAT
>JAOUQB010000501.1 GCA_029879555.1 Nitrospirota bacterium
CCAGCCGTCTTCGCCCCTATTAATAATCTGCTGCCTGTTTCCTTGCCGAAAAACCTGGAGAGACACCTCCATCCCACTTGTCGGACACCTTGCATATCAGCTTTACCCAAAATGGCCTTTAGCAATGCCACAATCATCCCTCACAACAGGTCCTACGCGCATTCATCCAGCATTGCATGTGTAACAACCGACACATGTTGGCCTCCCTTCCTCCAATGTCTTAAGGACGCGAATGTTTCGTCAATTCAAAGAGATCACCATTTTTCTGATCGGGGAATTTGCCAATCCCATGGACCGGTCATTATGATTTGATCGTATGAAAGTTCATCTTAGTCACCCCACCCGCCACGTAGAACTGAAAGGGCCCAAACGGGTTGCGGACATTTTCAAAGAACTCCAGTTGATTCCCGAAGCCTTTTTGATTATTCGCGGCCAAGACCTGATGACTGAAGATGAAATCGTGGCGGATGGAGACAGTATTGAAGTCCGTCCCGTGATTTCCGGAGGATAACCCATGAAATGTCGAAAATGCCCTCAACGGGCGGTCTTAGGCATGCCTCGTCACAATACCGCATTCTGCGGACCGTGCCTGACGGAATTTGTCCGTAGTCAGGTCCAAAAGGCGATTAAAGCCCAAGCCATGTTTTCGCCAAATGACCGCATTCTGGTCGCCGTCTCCGGTGGAAAAGACAGCTTGACCCTTTGGGAAATTCTCCTCAAGCTCGGCTATCAGGCCGATGCCCTCTACGTGGATTTAGGTATTGCTGGATATTCGGAACGTTCTCACGAAAAAGTGGAGCGCTTCGCCCGAGATGTCGCCGAATCCTGCGGGTCTAAACTGATCATTCATACGGTGCACGAGGACGCCGGAGCGGGCATTAAAGAATTGGCCACTCTCGTCAAGCGGCCCACGTGCTCCACCTGCGGCACCATCAAACGCTATCAATTTAATCGTGTCGCCTGGGAGAACAAGTATGATGTGATGGCTACCGGGCACAATCTGGATGATGAAGCCGCGCGACTGCTCGGCAATGTCTTGCAATGGCAGGAAGAATATCTTCAAAAACAATCGCCGACCCTTCCTGCGTCCGTTGAGGGGTTTTCCAAAAAGGTCAAACCACTCTATCGCATGACCGAACGGGAAATTGCAGCCTATGCCGTCGTGAATCGGATTGATTATCTGGTGGAAGAATGCCCCATGGCCAAGGGTGCCAAGATGTTGGTCTATAAAGATGCGCTCAACAGGCTGGAAATGGAATCGCCAGGCACCAAACACCGCTTTTATTATGGCTTCTTAGACAAACAAAAGAAAGCAGCCGCCACCTCACATCACTCAATGACCGAGAGTGATCAAACCACCCTCCTGCCCTGTGAAACCTGCGGCCAACCCACCACGGCCGGCACCTGCTCCTTCTGCCGCATGATGACCCGCGCGAAAAACCCGACTCGCTGATTCCCGCCACACGTTATATGCCTTGCACGACGTGAACCCCTCAAAGGGGACTCCTCAACCACACGACTATTCTTGGTAGAGCCGAACTTTGACTTTCTTTCCTTTAATTCTTGTCCGGCCCAGCACCTGCATAATGTTCTGCGCCAGTTCTTCGGGTACTTTGACGAGCGAAAAATCATCAGAAATTTTGATGGGCCCGATCACATTCGAGTTCAGTCCAGCCTCGTTAGCAATGGCCCCAACGAAGTCTCCAGGGCGGATGTTCGCGTTTTTCCCTACACCAAAATGCAGCGTCGCCATCGGGGTTGATCGACCGGGACGCTCACGCCTGCCAGGTGACCGGCTAGGATCAACTCTTGGCTTGCCTCCTTGAGCCCAGCTCGGAGGTTCCCGTCTTGGTCGCCGTGGCTGTGGAGTGGTGTCCTGGGTACGATCTCGAATCGCCGGAATGTCTTCTTCCGTTCGCTCCCCATCATTCGAGCCTGTAGCCAGGAAAATGGCGGCAGCGGCCACATCCGCTGGATCAAACTTTTCGGTCAAGGTGGCCACCACGTCCCGAAATCGTTCAAATTTTTTGTCCGCTAAGATTTCCTGAATTGAGAGCCCAATCCGTTCTAAGCGTTTGGCTTGGAGATCCGCCACAGTCGGCAAGGTTGCCATAGCAATCGTGGACTTGGTGAGACGCTCAATGTTCTGTAATAACCAACGTTCGCGCGGCTCGACCAGCGTGATCGCTTCTCCAGCCCGGCCGGCCCGGCCGGTCCGTCCAATCCGATGGACGTAGGCTTCAGGAGACGATGGCACATCGTAATTCATCACATGCGACACATGAGAGATATCCAGCCCACGTGCAGCCACGTCCGTGGCCACCAGCAGCTCGGTCTTTCCTGAACGAAACGAGGCCATCACCCGATCACGTTGCGCTTGATTCATCCCGCCATGAAGCCCTTCTCCTCGATACCCACGACCGTTAAGCATAGACGTCAACTCATCCACTTCCAACCGCGTTCGACAGAACACGAGGGTTGATTTCGGTGTGAGCATATCCAACACTCTCGCCAGAGCTGCAACTTTATGTTGTCTGGCC
>JAOUQB010000058.1 GCA_029879555.1 Nitrospirota bacterium
TCGGCAGACACCCTGGGAAGAAGTGTGGCAAGCCATGGAACAGCTCCACCGGGAAGGCAAGGTGCTCTATATAGGCAGCAGTAATTTTGCCGGATGGCATCTGGCCCAGGCCCAGGAAATGGCCAAGCAACGACATTTCCTCGGACTGGTCTCTGAACAAAGTCTCTACAATTTAAACGATCGCATGATCGAGCTGGAAGTCATCCCAGCTTGCGAAGCTTATGGCATTGGCCTCATTCCCTGGAGTCCCGTCGCGAGGGGACTGTTAGCTGGAGCGCTACAACCAACAACGAGTGGGCGACGCGCCGATGAAGATCTGCAAAAAACCATCGAGAAATATCGCCCACGCTTGCAAGCCTATGAAAAACTTTGTCGAGAAGCCGGTGAAGCCCCCGCGCATATCGCCTTAGCCTGGCTCCTCCAGCAACCAGCCGTGACCGCCCCTATCATCGGCCCACGAACGCTCGATCAATTGAATGGCACGATGCGCACCCTTGAATTGACCCTCTCCAAAGACCTCTTACAACAACTCGATCACATCTTCCCCGGCCCCGGCGGCCAGGCTCCCGAGGCCTATGCTTGGTAAAACTTAAAAAAATGATTTTGCGATTACGGGCAATCCTTCGCACACCGAAACCCAATATTATTTTTTCTTCCTGTTGGCCAACTTCGCTCTCTACGAGAAATCCTTAACATTTTGGCACTATCCCTCCAAGAACCACCTCGAATAACGCGCATATCTTTTTCTCGCGTCCACCAAGAATCACACCATTCCCATACATTGCCAACCAAATCATAACAACCAGTCAGGCTAGCCCCCAGAGGGTGGGAATACACAGCAGTTGTTTGCGATTTTCGACCCTCCTTGGAGTTGCAATAAATAGAAGAAAAATGACTCCCCCAAGGATAGGTATATCCTTTCCCCCCTAAAGCTGCCCACTCCCATTCTGATTCTACGGGGAGTCTTTTCCCAGCCCATTTTGCATAGGCGTCGGCTTCATAATAACTCACACCAACGACAGGGCAATCGGGTTGATTCCACTTCGACTGTTTCCAAAAGGCAGGAAACATGACAGCGTTTTTTTTTCGCCACCTCCAACCATCATTCGACCAAAAAGATTTGATTGAATAGCCATTTTCTTGAACAAATTTCGCGTAGGCTCTATTTGTAACCGGGTAAATATCCAACCAAATCATTTTTTCTGAATGGAATTTTGGTGATTTAGAATCTAGCCGACCAGAACGGCGATCTGGAAGCACGACCTTGACCATTTCTCCATTTCGATCGAACCTTTTTTTTGTGCGACCTTGATCGGAGGGAACGGGATTGACTAACTTACCCTTCTTTGCCCCTCTTTTAATAATTTTCGACAGAGTATTAATCAAAATACTCATATCACTGTGAAATCGAGCGTCAGTTAATTCAAGTCCCTGTCGCCTGGCAAAAGTGTGTAACGCTTGAGGAAGCTCTTGCTTGTGAGGCATTTTTGCTTGTCCAACCAAGCAAGGAATCACCCGAATATTTCGAGTTAAGGCTGCCAAGATTTCCTTTCTCACCCAATCATCAGAATTTTCTAGTCGGCGATTTCCTGCCGAATCAACAATACTCAGCCATTTTTTCCCAATAATCGCTAATAACACGTCACAACCCTGGACTTCTTCTTCAATCCGTTTTACAAAATCCTCACCCGGATCAATACCCGAAAAATCCATAAAAACACGTGTAAGAGGAAACTCACGAGTTAATGCATCAAAAATTCGCCCAGCATATGGACTCGTATCCTGCCGACGGTAAGAAATAAAAATGCCGTTCATCTTATTTTAATATTGCTCCTACTGGCTGGAGGGCAAACCAACCTACGGATGAATGTAAGCCCAAGTTGATAAGGCACATGACAATGGGGAATTCCATTGGGTTTTTCCTTCCCAAGGCTTGACTAAAAATTCAAAATAGGTCATTTTGTCCAAATTCTTTTGATGAAATAGACTTTAATGGTGTTCAAATTCTAGGGTTCAACCGGTCACCATTTTCGCTAGACTTAACACCTTAATACTTACTGCCCAGGCAAGAGATGCCCCAGTTCCACTCCTTAGATTCCAAGATTTCATCAAAGAAAACTCAAGGAGACTTTCCCTGCTCCCAAAAGGAATTTCAAGGCTACCACTATCTCACATTCGTGAAAAGGTTTCCCCATGAATCCCTGGCCATCTGATGCCGTACAAATTGATATCAAAGATATCAAAAAGGTCATGTTCAAAAATTCTGTTGTCGAAGAATTTCTAAATAACTCTCGGAAACATTTTGTCTCCGCAAATAAGGGCTTAGGAAAAACGTTACTTCTGACCTATAAACGATACCATTTATTTAATGAGTATAATGCCGGGAAAAGTCTCGATTCACTCCCGAATGTTCATTTTATCCCCGAAGGTAGTCCCTACCTTGATCTGATGACGGACATCAACGATTGCTCAAAACCCCATGAACAATTTCTGTCTTCGTTAAAAAACACCAAACGAATATGGTCCTTTGCCATAAAACTTTCCGCAATTTCCCATTTCCCCAATCTCCTAAAAAACAAAAACCATGATTGGGACTTTCTTCCCGAATCCTTTTATGAAATGCTTAAGACCGAGAAGCTCTCACCCACCATGATCTTCAAGGAAACCCTACATTGGCCCGTGTCGAAAATTTTTCAGATTTTTAAAGCCTCGGAAAATTTTTTGGAAATCAAATTTCGCTCAATTACCAGCGGCATCTTCATCTTCATCGATAAAGTGGATCAGAGCACCCAGCACTTTGAAAAAGAGGGATGGATCCAAACACAGGCAGGGTTAATTGAGGCGGCATGGGACATCATGAACACTAATCGGCACGTCAAGATTTATGGCGCGATTCGCCACGAAGCCTTTTCCAATTATGAATCTCCTATTAAAGCCAATTTAACCGGAGCCACCACGGTTATTAAATACACCCTTCGTGATCTTCGTGAATTACTCGATCGATTATCCCAGTGCTATGAAAATGGAAATTCATTTAAAGAATTTATTGGATTCGACACTCTGCGAAACGGCATGCATGGATGCGTGGAAGATAGCTTTGAATATACATTCCGTCATACCGTCGGTACGCCAAGAGATTTAGTGATCATCTGCTCAAAGCTGCACGACCTCACGCCTCATCTTACCGAATCGGAATTTCGGGATAGCGTCAACAAAACAAGTTCAGAAGAACTCATTAAAAATGTGTTCAATGAAATGGGAGTTTTCCTTAATTGTCTGAAAAAGAAAAGCAATCGAGCCAAGTTCTTCTCCCTCATCACCCAAAACATCTTAAAAATGGAGGAGTTGATCAACATTTGTGCTGCATTCAATGAGGGAATCGCCCCAGACGCTTTTCTCCCTCTCATGAATGAACAAGGCGACTGCTTCAACCATCCCTTTTTCGAATTATATAATGCAGGCCTCTTAGGAGTGGTATCCTTTGATCCTGTCACAGAAAAAAATGTCCAACGATTCAAACAACCGTACGACATTCTTAGCGAAGGGAATCAAGACCTCCCCAAAGGGGACTTCTATCTCATTCATCCTTCCCTCCATTACCTCATCCAAAAACACTCCCAAGAAAATACCTACCATATATTCAAATATATGGTGATTGGACATGGATATGAATGGAAAGAACATTACCCAAGCTTAGTCAACGCTCAAAAAACTGTGTCCCAAATTACAAACGAGGAAAGTCGAAAAGATATCGAATCAACCTTCAAAGAAATTATTTCGTCATTCTTAGAAAATCCTTCTGACGAAGAACACATCTTGTCACAAGAACAACAAAAACGATTCATGGCAATAAAGTCTGCCTTAAAGGATCCTGCCCATAGCCCAGCCTTAAAAGCTTTCCAAGAACTGGAAAAGGCATTACTTCCGCAACCTGCCTAGCACCTAAATTCTTGTTACCCTAATTTTCAAAGAAACCAAATCCCGACGCGATAAGATCAGCCATCTCAAAGCTATTGCTACAATTTTCCCTATAAAGCTAACGAAATTAAAGGGGGAAAGCCATTCAATCTCCATGAAGAATAAATAACGGATAGATTCCTAACGGTACGCAAGCCGAAAAGCATGTTCGATGGCAGCGACACCACGCAAATCAAAAGGTCCACTCTCGAGCGTGTGTATCGCACATGTACTCTTATAAAGATCCTTCACAGCATCGACAGGAATGGAAAACGGTGGGCCCTCTCGGTCACCCAGGCGGTATTCAAAGGTAATGAGGAGTGTTTGCGCGTTTGATGGCAAGAGCGTTGTCAACAAATGAACATACTCACGCCGCATGTCCGGTGGCAGAGCAACCAAAGCCGCCCGATCATACACACCTGCAACTTCCTGCACATCTTCAGCCCTGAGAGCAAACACATCTCCCACCAAAAGCTCCACATTTTTTCCGGAATAGCGTGTAAACGGACCCTGTCGATCTACCGTTGGCTGCACCTCCCATTCCTCAAAAAAATCCTGCACCCCTATTTCACTTAATTCAACGCCCAGCACATGATGGCCTTGCTGAGCTAACCACCGCATATCTTTGGATTTACCACAGAGTGGCACCAGGACTGTGCTCTCTCTCGCCAACTTCAGGCTTGGCCAATACTGCTCCAGAAACCGATTGATGTCATGTTGGTGAAAGCCAATCTCACGCTTTGCCCAACGTGTCAGCCAAAATTCCGCGTCCATCCTGAACCTTTCTCTATCCTATTTGGATAAAATTTTTGTGGAGCTTCTTATGTTCTGAAAGAAAGTTTTTTCGGTGGGCCCTGGCAGTGGGGCGCGACTCATGGCACTGCACGTGCGAGAGCCACGACAGCAACATCGGCGTTCAGGTTTGGATCGTCAACGATCTCTTCGCCCGTAGCGGAGTTGAAATAGATGGCTTCCAGGATGCAGATTCCCCGTTTCGCACAGAGTTCTTGGAAATCTAATATTGATGGGAACCGGCGATTCGGGGTGTCGTGCCAATCATAGGCATAGGGACCTTCCTCTTTGGGCAGTCGCCCTTCCCGCATGAAAATTTCCCGCAAAGGCCCATGCGCAAAATTGGGGAAACTGACAATTCCCCGACGCCCGATTCTGATCACTTCATCAAGGACACCAGCCACATCGACAATCGACTGGAGCGTCTGAGACAAGAGCGCCACCTCAAAGCTCTGGTCGGGAATGGCCGAGACACCGTTATCAAGATCCGCATGAATCACGGGCAGTCCCCGTTCCACGCAATGCACAACCTGCCCCTGATCCCGCTCGACGCCCAGAAGGGGTGCATAGCCTCGATCACGCAAGATTGAGAGGAGCTCTCCATTCCCAGATCCGAGGTCCACGACACTGGCATCCTTGGGCATCAAACGAAGGATCATGTCGTAGTCCAGACGCTGCGCGTAGAAGATGCTGGTGGGTTCATCGATAGAAGATTCTTTGGACACATGCGTTGGCAGAATGTGCACATCTTCTGTCGCTAAGAACGCGCGAATCATCCGTCCACCATCGTCCATGGAACTGGCCAACAGAAAAGAGTCGTGGCCGGCCGAGCTTTCGATCTCACAACTGCTGACGGTTTTGGACTGCCCGATGAGCGCATCAACGAGTTGACGCGATGCCGAGGGTGGATACAACCAATCACTCGAGAAACTCAGGAACAGCCAACGGCAGGTAGAAGGTGCGAGAGTCTTCGCCAGCTTCTCCACATGATCACCAAGATCAAAGAGATCCATGGCCGTCGAAAGCGTGACATAGCTATTCGCATCGAAACGCTCCACGAACCGATCCCCTTGGTGAGCCAAATACGAACCAACCGAGAAGGTGCTTTCGAACGCGGAATCAACGACTCGCGGCTGCAACCGGGTGGGGTCGAACTTGGCACGCATGGATTCATCGGAAAGGTAGGTGATATGCGCCAGCATGCGAGCCAGAGCCAGCCCTCCCTCAGGGGCAGGCCCATCATAATACTGCCCTCCTGCGAAATACGGGTCATGGCGGATGGCGTTCCGACCGACCACATCAAAGGCAATCCCCTGTGAGCTCAACCGCGCCGAGGCCGCAAGCACGATACTCGACGTGACCATTTCAGGATGATCGATTGCCCAAGTCAACACCTGTAATCCACCCAACGATCCTCCGATCACCGAGCGCAATCGAGAAATGCCAAGTTGGGTAACAAGGCGGCGCTGAACTTCCACCATATCCCGCACGGTAATAACCGGGAACTCGGCACCGTAGGGCTGACCGTTCTTTGGATTGACGAAGTTTGGACCCGTCGTTCCTCGACACCCACCAAGAACATTAGAGCAGATGACGAAGTACCGATCCGTATCAATCGGCTTTCCGGGCCCGACGACGATCTCCCACCAACCTGGGGTGTCATCCTCATCATGTCGAGCGACATGAGAATCACCACTTAACGCATGGCAAATAAGAACGGCATTGCTGCCCTCATCGTTCAATTTACCCCAGGTCTCATAGCAAATGGTGATGTGTTCCAGGCAGCCCCCATCTTCGAGCCTCAGTGGATCATGGGATATCCACGTCTGGGCCAATCGCGGACAGTCGCCATAGCGCGTGGGATCGGAACGAGAGGACACACTCACAATTTTTCCTCAGCGCCTGCGCACGGCTTACCGACTGGCTTGGAGGGCTTGGTCCAAATCGGCGATGATATCAGCGACATCTTCGATCCCGACTGAGACACGAATGTATTCAGGCGAGACGCCGGCTTTTGCCTGTTCTTCTGGGGTCAATTGTTGGTGAGTCGTGGAGGCTGGATGGATCACGAGTGTTTTGGCATCACCGATATTGGCAAGGTGGCTGGCCAGCTTGACGTGATTGATAAACTTCTTGCCAGCCGCTTCTCCACCTTTGATGCCAAAACCAAGAATGGCCCCGGACCCTGAGCGCAAATACTGCTTGGCCATCTCATGATGGGAATGGCTCGCAAGACCTGGATAATTGACCCACTCCACACGATCATGGGCTTCGAGAAACGTTGCGACCGCTAAGGCATTGTCGCAATGACGCGGCATGCGCAAATGAAGGGTCTCCAGCCCTTGCAGAGTCAGGAAAGAAGCAAACGGGCTCATGGCCGCGCCGGTATCGCGGAGCCAATGCGTCCGCATGTGCAGGATGTAGGCAATGTTACCCATTGGACGTAAGGCCTCTTCGAACACGATTCCGTGATACGACGGTGAAGGCGAGCAAAATTCTGGCCAGCGCTCAGGATTCTCAGCCCACGGAAATTTCGCACTATCAATGACTGCACCCCCAACATGCACTCCGTGGCCGCCGATGAACTTGGTCGTGGAATAAATCACGATGTCCACACCATGCTCAATGGGCCGCAGGAGAATCGGAGTCATCACTGTGTTGTCACAGAGAGCCGGGAGCCCTTGCGCATGGGCCGCGTCCGTAATCTTCTTGAAGTCAGGCACATCATTTTTCGGGTTACCGATACTTTCGAAAAACACACAGCGCGTATTGGCATCAGCCAGTTCAGCAATCTGCTCAGGCTTTTCAAAGAACCGGACTTCAACCCCAAGATTCTTGAGGGTCTGCGTGAAGAGCGTCCATGTCCCACCATAGAGGCTGGTTGAAGAAATGAAATTCTGGCCAGAGTGGCAAATCGTCAGCAACGCCGCCATCGTCGCAGACTGGCCCGACGCAAAGCTCAAGGCTGCGGCTCCGCCATCCATCGCGGCCAGACGTTTCTCAAGCACATCATTCGTCGGATTCATAATCCGAGAATAGACATTGCCAAACTCAGCCAAGGAAAAAAGATTGGCGGCATGGTCGGTGTCATTGAAGACATAGGACGTGGTCGCATAGATCGGAACCGCACGTGCATTTGTCGTCGGGTCAGGCACTTGACCGGCGTGGACCGCCATCGTGCCCAGACCTTGAGGTTTGTCGTTGCTCATATTAGATCTCCTGTCATTGAGAGATGAGAAATAGATAAAGAGTCTTGGTAACGCGACCAGAAAAGTACCAAGGAAATCACGGAGGGTCAATGTCGGTTAGCATAAAGGATGCCTGCCACCCAAGACTGCGCAGCTTTATGAGAAAAGTTGGCGACGAGTGAGAAGAAGAAAGGAGTGTTGAATAATGAAGATATCAAAGGGCACATTTGGTCAGGAAAGCCTATGCGATCCGTAGCTTCGGGTCTGTTCAAAAAAGTCCGTTCAGCAAGGCCGCAGCCAGCTTTGCGCGCGGAGCGTACTGGTATTACGTGAGCACAGAAAACTGGCGAGAACGCCGCTGGCGGCTTTTTTCAACAGACCCAGAAATGGAATCATTCCACTCTGAGCATAGTGCCCATCGGTTCTACAACCATGATCGACGTATATTAAAACCACCCATCAACCTGATCATCCAGCTCAGCCTCACAGGTGTTCAATTGTTGGTGATAATACGTCGCGCGCAGCTTCACTTTCTTGGCAACATTTTTCAGCCAAGGTTTCCCGCGATAGGTTTTTCTCTCATACCCACCACGTCCTTCATGATAGGCTAAATATTGCCCATAGGCATCCCACTTGGAAATTTTGAGTCGTTTCTGCGTACCATCGGTGTACCAGCCAATAAAATCAATCGCGTCCTGGAAATCATCACGATCGGCACCCGAGTTGTCGCTCTCATCTTGATAGTCCTCCCACGCAGGATCCTGCGCTTGCGCATACCCATAGGCGGAAGAATCTCTGGGTAATGGGATGATCCCTAACAACCAGGGACGATCTGGCTGCGCATCATCGACAAATCGAGACTCCTGATGCATGATGGCCATCATCACATAGATGGGTGTCCCCCATTGACGCTCCGCCTCCCGAGCCGCTTCATACCAGTCCGGCTCACCGAAAAAAATATGGCAAATATTATCGGGATTCCCAGGTTGATAGGTACTGCAACCCGACAACACAAGAAGAAGACTGATGAACAGATTTCTTAGCACAGGCATGGTCAGCATTGAGAAACGTGTCGTCTCCACACAAATATGATGTCAAATCATAGCAAACGATTCAATGGGATCGCGAATTCATGACAAGAGAGTCCATATAAGCCAGTGAAACACTACAGGCATTTTGGCCTCAGGACCTTGAACCAGAAGTGCCATTGGCTGGTGAAAAATGGTGACGGGAAACGAATGGGGTGCGGAGAGCCCTTCGATAACGGAAGACGTCTAAAAGATAGAGCGCGCGCGCGTTCAATTTGAGATGACCAGAATCCTCTCCTGCCATGCCATCATCATGCACTAACAGAGTTGCCTCCTAGTTTGGAGGGTGTGAGTCGCAGACGGTATGCCACCCATCCGCAGACAATTTCGCGTACGACAATCATGGAGCCCAGGGGATACGATCCAAAGGGGTTTTGCTTGCAGATCTGACCAGTTTTCCATTGAGAAACGGTATCGTCATTTCATGCAACGGGCTAATAGGCATACATGACCCGCAGTGCGGACAGTTTGAGGGTACTGCCTTGCAACCGTGTTTGTAGATCGGAAATTTTGGTGCGCAGTGCGCCGACCTCTTCATCGCGAATGGTTGGATTTCGCGTTTGCAAAGAAATCAATCGCTGGAGCTCGCCATCTAATTCGGCGTGCATGGAGGCGATGGCAGCCTGGCGAAGAGCGGGGAGCTGTTGCGAGGCCATGGTCTCAATGTGATGCACCTGTTTTTTTAACGTGGCCCGTGTCCT
>JAOUQB010000502.1 GCA_029879555.1 Nitrospirota bacterium
CCCAGACGGACGGGGTTTCCCATCCGGTGGTTAGCACGATGAGAATCATGAAGAGTACGGAGGTTTTTTGAAGACAATGATTGATCATTCCCGATCCTGTTCGACGAGTCTGTTTGGCGAATAATAATGACAGAAATATACGATACATCCTGGTTCAATCGCAGACAATTTCCAGGAAAAATTTACTTCAGGTTAGAACGATGCCTACAATAAGGGCAAGGGTTTACAAATTTTTATGGAGTTTTGTCAATTTGATAGGGGTCGTCAATCATCTGGGAATACGGGTTTGCTGTGGATAACCGAGGGTTTCAAGAGTTTTGAGGGGCCACTTAGTGGGGCAAGGAGGTAGGGTATGGAAGTCCTGAGGAAGAATGGCAGGGGCGGTTGTGTTGCTGATGGTACCCCGCGACCTCAACCATGGGGCCTTGCGATCGTGTGCGGCCTCCTTTTCCTTTTTGGTTGTGGGGTGATCTATGCCGAATCGACGACCACCAAGGAGCCAATCATTGAGCATCTGGAGTTTTTAGGATTTGAATGCGATCGAGTTGAAGCGGGCCTTCGAGCGAAACATTTGTCAAAAATCCATTTGTATTTTACGAATGCGTTTGGCGGGATTCGTGTACAAACGGGATTTCCAGGAAAATCACCGCATTTGGATGTTGGATCGCGGTATGTGGTGACCAATGCGCTGGGCAAGCAGCTCTCGGTCATGCAGTTGTATTGGTCCGAGGAAGGCAATCTTTTCGCCATGGCCTGGATGCCGGGACGTTATGATAAAGAGCGTTTTGCGTTGTTTATGGAAGCCTGGGATCACGATGCAGGTGTGTTGCGGCAAGCCTATGGCCAGTTACAACCTTTTTTAAAGGAACAATCGAAGGGGTCTGCCCCAGCTTCTTAGTGAGGGAGTACCCACCGGGGGTAGGATGAGGGGCCTTACTCGCTCGGATGAAAATGGCCTAATGCGGCATGATGAAGCTCGTGACCACAGACTTCGTAATTCCATTTTGGGCAATAGAGCGTTTCTGTAGAAAAATCATAAAACCCTCTGACGGTTTTTACTGACGCCAAATCCCCTCGCAGCCACGGTTGAAACTGGATGCCTGGTTGTCCTGTCTTTGTTTTCCACATGTCTTGCAAGCTTTGATCATCTAAAAAGACCACTTTGAGGTTGGCAATCTCGTGGGTTTCCATGTACCGGCTTTGTTGGCTGCACCCGACAAGGATCAATCCACACACGCATCCTGCCACTACGAGCAGGGTCCGTGTACGTATCTGTTGCATCATGTGAAGCAGTTCAGGCATCAGCACCCTGTTTTCAAGTTATGAAACGATGAGGTTAAGGAAGAAGGACAGCATGTGTACATGTGTCGGTCATGATGTGGGAAGAATTGATGACAGGTTTCTTTTTTCGTCCAGAAATTGTCAGGAAGTTCATGGGAGGCAGTCCTTGCTTAGGGTGTTTGAGTCTGGTTGGAAAAGTTCTTCATCTTCAATGGCCAATGGTGCAGATGATGAGTGGGGAACAATGAGAAGAAAGATGCAGGGAAAACCGGGGAATCTGATTATCCGGTACCACTTTCGCGTAATAGACAACAAGACGAGAAATTTGATAGAAACCCTTAGAGTCTTCTCTGAATACTGACGAACATGAAGCAAGCTACTCTCAGCGTCATTTTTCAAACAGGACACCCCAGCCATGAGGAAAAAACCTAGACTGATGATTTTTCACAAAGTTCTTTTGACGTTCTTGATTGGTTTCCAGATTGTGGGACCTTCGTGGTTTGGAGTTCTTTTCTTATCAGAGGCCAAAGCCCAGGAATCTCCCGCCAGCCAGGCACGAATTGCAGGGTTGCGGGGCGTGGTGACCGTGCAACCAGATAGACCAGATCAGCCGGGGTATTCTCCAAAATACCGAGATTCCCTATCTGCAGGAGATGTGATTACCACTGAGGAAGAGTCGGTGGCGGAACTACTGCTTGACCATCAAGGGTTGATTACCCTGCAGGAATATTCTGAGGCGATGTTGGGTAAAAAGCCTGATGGAAGTTTTTCGGTCGATCTCCATGTCGGAGCGGCAGAATGGTCGCTTCCTCAACAAGGCACAGGTCAAGCAGCCCTCTCATTCTCGACTCCTAATATTCGTGGGAAGACGACGGGTGGACTGATCACGGCTGCGGTCCAGTCAACGTTAAGCGAGACGGCTGAAGAGCTTAGACCTAAAAGGTCTTTTGTCGTTCGAACGAGTCTTCAAGCACAATCTCCCCAAGCGGGAAAGGTGGCCTTGCTTGAAACCTTTTGTGTCAAAGAAGGTACGCTAGAGGTGGATTTTCCGGGAACGCAGTCTGGTGCCCGGGAACAGAAGGAGGTCCCGGTTGGGCAATGTGTTGGATTTTTCAATGGTGCTCTGCGTGCCATGGGAAATGAATATCAGATAGCCGATTGGCGGACTATTTGTGCTGTGGGCCAACATTGCGAAATTCCTGAAGCGGCTAAAAAACTCATTAAGAAAAAACAGATGGCGCAAGCCCTCGCACTC
>JAOUQB010000503.1 GCA_029879555.1 Nitrospirota bacterium
CCCAGCGCGCGAGCAGGCCGTGCAGCGGATGTTTACGGCCATCGCCAAATTTTATGATCTGAACAATTCCCTTCTCAGTTTTGGCCTGCATCATTCGTGGAAACGCAAGGCCATCGGGCATATCCCAAATCAGCCGAATACACAGGCGCTAGATTTGGGGGCGGGGACCTGCGACCTGGCTATTTTATTAGATCGCCATCTTCAGTTTGCATCAAAAATCATTGCCGCCGATTTAAATGTGGCCATGTTGCGGGTGGGGCAACAAAAGGTTCGTTCACAAAAATTGGCCAGCCGCATTGCCTGCCTCCAAATGAATGCAGAGCACCTGACCTTCCCCGACAATTCCTTCGAGACGGTGACGGCGGGTTTTTGTATTCGCAATGTGGGCGATCTTCCGCAAGCCCTCAATGAAATCTGTCGGGTGCTGAAACCCGGTGGGCGGTTTGTCTGTTTGGAGTTTTCTCGGCCGGTCTCGGCGGGCTTCCGGAAACTTTATGATTGGTATTCGTTTCATCTGCTGCCGTGGATTGGCACCGTCGTGGCCAGAGATGGCACGGGGGTGTATGAATATTTACCAGCCTCAATTCGGAATTTTCCCGATCAACAACGCCTGTGTGCCATGTTGAAAGATGCCGGTTTTCGGACGGTGGACTACGACAATGTAACGGGCGGCATCGTCGCGATTCATGTCGCGGTGAAATAACGCCATGAATTCAGTTTTATATGTCTTTCTGCCGTGCAAAAAAGTGTACCCGACAGGGATCACCTATCTGGCCGATTTTATCCATCGGCGGCGCCCCGATGTTCGCCAGCAAATCCTCGATCTCTCGCTCTTTCCACCCAATCAGCGTCAAGCCAAACTTCGTGAAGCCACCACGGCCTTCCAGCCGGAGTTAGTCTGCTTTTCGTGGCGAGATATCCAAATTTTTTCCCCGCATGAAGGGGACGCCTCGCTGGAACATGCCTTCAATTTTTACTATGCCAGTAATCCGTTCAAACGTGTGGTGGCCTCGTTTCAGGGGCTTCGCAACCTGTACCGCTATTACACGGATATCCGCCACAATCTTTCGTATCCCTGGTTGATTCACAAAGAATTTCCTGCCACCAGCATGATGATCGGGGGCGGGGCGTTCACGGCGTTCGCCGATCAATTAATCGAGAAGCTTCCTGAAGGTATTATCGGGATTTTAGGCGAGGGCGAGGACGCCATTCTGAAAGTGTTAGATGGCCAGTCGCTCAGTGAGGAACGATTTATCATTCAAGAACACGGGCACGTCACCAAAGGGGCGAAACCGACTCCGGCCTTGTTGGATTCCCTGTCGGTGGATATTCCGTATCTGACCTCAATATTCCCCCAATATCGGGAATACATCGGCGAATGTATCGGCGTACAAAGCAAGCGCGGCTGTCCGTATGACTGCGCTTTTTGTTTGTATCCTTATATCGAAGGAAAGCGGGTGCGGTATCGTCCGGCAGAAAATGTCGTCCAGGATATTGCCCAGTATTACCACCAATGGGGCGCACGGCGATTCTGGTTTACCGATGCACAATTTATTACCGGTAAAGAAGCCTATCCGCAATGCACGGAAATATTAGAGCGGATTATTTCACAGGGCCTCGACATCGAATGGTCGGGCTATGTCCGCACCTCATTAATTAATGCCGCCATGGCCAAACTCATGGTGCAATCAGGCGTGGGCGATTTGGAAGTGGCGGTGACGGCGGGATCCCAAAAAGTGCTCAACAGTCTTCACATGGGATTTAAAATTGAGCATCTCTATGATGGCTGTCGGCATCTGAAGGAGGCCGGGTTTAAGGGACGGGTGATTCTGAATTATTCCCTGAATTCTCCGGATGAAACCGAAGAGACGCTCCTGCAAAGCATCGAGTCATATAAAATGGTGGCATCGATTTTAGGCGAAGAGCGCGTATTCCCACTGATGTTTTTCTTAGGAATCCAACCTAATACGGACTTGGAAGAACGCTTGCTCTCAGAAGGCTATCTCTCCAAGGGTTACAATCCACTGAGCCTCACGCCCTGGAACATCAAAAAGATGCTCTACAATCCTGCACCGCTCAACAAAATTATCGCCAAAGCCTGCCTCGCAGCATGGGGACGCAAGCATGGCTCAAAGGATCCTCGACCCTGGTCCGGCAGTCTGAGCCAAAGCGCGACCCAACAACAAGGCCATGCCTATGCCGATACCAGCCTCTCCAAAGGCTTCGAAACCAATTCCGGCCGTGACGCCCTGCTTACGCTAGAAGAAATTCTGCGCTCACGCCGCCCATCAGATTCTCAGTCTCTCTCTTCGGACCCTGAGCCTAATCCAAGTAGGTAGGGGCTTGGCCTTCCAAGGTCGTAAGGGAAACCTCAGCTAGTTTTTTTTATCGTAAATTGCATGGTGCCGATGACGTTGGCGCTGTGGAGTTCTTGCCCGGGTGAGCCGTAGTAGATTTTGACCAGGTAGTTCCCTAGTTTCCACCCTTCTTTGGGTGGAAATATTTCGAAATACCCGAATCGTTGATTCATGTC
>JAOUQB010000059.1 GCA_029879555.1 Nitrospirota bacterium
CGAAGAAGAAGAAGAAGAAGATCCAATACCCTCACGACGAGATGTTTTTTGAGAGTTGCCCTTTGTCGTTGTCGCTGAGGCCACCCGCACAGCTAATGGTGAAATTTTTATCGTCTGTGAACCTACACGAATAGAAACCTGTTTTTTCCCTTCAGGATCTTCTTGCAAGAGACCAACCATGCCCAACTCATCGATCTCGACGACATCGCCGGCCTTTGGACTGGAGGCAGGCAGTCGATCCTCAATCAGCAGGTGTTCTTTTAACTGGCGATCAATATCCGTAATGGCTCGACGCTTTGTCTGTACCTGAGATGGCGTTTTCTCTTGTTTAAGAATTTCAACGATCTGATTGACCTGCCGTTGGGCCTTGGAAAACTCCCGTTGCCATTGCTGCCGATATCGTTGGCGATCTTCTCGTGCCTGAGTGGAGAATTGCTCCCGTAACATCGTCGCTTCGGCAAATAATCGCTCGGCGTCCTGTTGACGCGCCTGGGCCTCCACCCTGGCAACTTCCAACTGCGAATAAGTCTGTTGAAGCCGTTGAAACACGTGATCGAGATCCTGATCGTCCTGCTGCATCAATCGCCGGGCATGGTGAACAATGTCAGGCTCCAGCCCTAATCGACTAGCAATATCCAGTGCCGACGACCCCCCGGGAATTCCATCAATGAGTCGATAGGTGGGGGTCAGTCGTTCCATGTCGAATTCCTGACTGGCATTTCGAACATGTGGATTGCGATAGGCGAGGGTTTTTAAAGAGGGATAATGCGTGGTCACAATATTCATACACCCTAAATCGCTCAGGCGATGCAGAATGGCTTCAGCTAAAGCGGCGCCCTCAATGGGATCTGTGGAATTCCCGACTTCATCAAGCAGCACCAAGCAAGAAGGAGGGGAAGCCTCCCTCTGGGTTGGGAGCGTTTCCAATAACGCAATCAGAGAGAGAATATGCCCTGAAAAACTTGAAAGATCTCGATATAAATCTTGGGTATCGCCAATATCCGCATACACGCGATCGAAAAAGACCATTTCAGAATCGGGAGCACAGGAGGGAAGTAGACCAACCTTCACCATCAAAGCCATGAGACCCACCAGTTTAAGGGTGATGGTCTTCCCTCCGGCATTTGGACCGGAAATAATTAAGGTATGAATCCCCTCCTCGATATGAACCGTATTGGCAACCACGTGCTCTTTGGTGGCGAGCAAGAGTGGATGGCGGGCCTCAATAAGATGTATCCGATGCTGCTGCGTTAAATGAACCGGAGAACCCTCAATTTTTCTGCTAAACCGAGCCTTCGCCACCACACAGTCCAACTCGGCCAACCGTTGAATATTGCCTTGAAGAGGCCCTAGATTCTCGGCCACGGTATCGGAAAGATCTTGTAAAATTCGACGGGTCTCCTGGACCACCTGTAGGTCGGCAAACTTTATCGCATTATTTAATTCGATCAAATTTCGTGGCTCGATGAAGACGGTGGCGCCGCTACTGGAAATATCATGAATGATGCCATCCACCTCATGCTGGCGCTCCGCCTTGACCGGAATCACATATCGATTTTCCCGTTCCGCAAAATATTGTCCTTGTAACCGTTCTTCGAATTCATGGGAAGACACCAGATGCTCCAATCGGCGTCGCATGACTTGGCGAAGATTGTGCCTTTTTTGCGTGAGCTCTTGGAGCACTGGACTCGCTGATTCACGAAGATGTCCTTGAGGGTCCACGCAATGATCGATCGTTTGCCGTACCCAAGGCAGCTCTTCTAGCTGGACGGCCTTCGTACTCACGGTGGGGCAATCCTCACGATGGGACTCCAGCCATCGTTTTGTGCTGTGACTCAGAGAGAGCACAAGGGAGATATCTCGCAAATCCAATCCATCCAATACCCCGCCTTTGGCGGCGCGGCCAAGGATGGGGCGAATATCAGGAAAGTTGAGCGGGGAAAGTGGGGAGACGCCAGCAAGCATCTCAACCATTTCGAAGGTCTCTTGTTGCTGCGCACGAGCGAGATCGATATGTTCAGCGAATGGCAAAACGCGGCACTGTTCGGCCCCCATGCTCGAAGCCGCTTCATGGGCCACAGCATTGAGAATCTGATGCCACTCCAGAACCTGGTCGGTTTGTTGCGCGAGGGAAACATTTGCCATAAGAGGCAGTGTAAAAAGCGTGAGAGAAGGAAGCAAGTCGCAGAAAGGGAGAATAGCAAAAAACCCGCTAAAGGCTTGAAGGGAGGGTGAAGAGGATAGGACTTTTACTGGAATGAAAAGATCACATCATAGTTATTTTTTATCCATTGTATCGACGGAGGTCTTCAAATCTTCGATAGCCTTTTGAATATTTTCTTTGATATCTTGCCAAGCCGTTTCGCTATTATCCCTTAGTTTTTCAATGCGAGGGATCAAGGTGTCTCGTTGTTGTTTGAAGCTATCTAATTGCTCTTGTAGTTTTGCCCGAGTCTTTTCTTGTAAGGCTAAGCTTTGTGCTCGCAAATTTTGGATTTGCCCATCTAAATCCGTTATTTGTTTTTGTAGGGTCTCCGATGAGAGGCTTCCATCTTTTTTTGACGGCGACGACGCTTCTTTTGACCCCGTCCCCCCTACAGCCCCTACAGAGCCTACAGGGAGCACCATCCACAAATATGCGACACACAAGACGACCCCCCATGGCCTGCTCAGACTCCATGTTCTCAGGTTACCGTTCATACAATGACCTCTCTTTCCATGTGTCATATCGTTCATAGGCATCATTGATTCTTCAGACTTACTTGTGCAATCTATATGGGGGGATAGGCAGCCTTTATATGCTTCTGATCTATCCAGATTTTTAACCAAGACTTGCTCCACTTAAGACATTGTCTTTAGAATGCCAGCCTTTTTGAGGATACTACCATGACTCCAGAAGACGCCCGTGTGTATCTCAACTATCTCCTGACCCTTAATCTTCGCCAAGAAGAAGCCTTTGGACCCTTGGCCTTAGCGTTTGTCAAAGAAAACGACCTCGGGCAATTAGGGTTACTTCCTGAAGAACAATTTAATTTATTGATGGCGACTGCCACGGTATTTTCTGCCGAGCCCAAACGCTATACGATGAAGCTTGAGTTATTGCAAAAAGCTCGCCAATTATTGCCAAGCACTCGATATGACCATCCGGAATTAGTTCAAGACCTTGAACATTTAATCAAAAAGACGCAAAGCGACCTGCAGCGCTACAGCGAAGCCATGAAGGTTTCGCGCCCCCAGGCTCTAGACCGCCAAAGCCTTATCGTCGAGACGGATTTCCCAGAATATTTTTTGGAGATTGCCCAAAAACGCGCCTCCACGTACTACCAGGAGAAATATCGGTTAACCAAGGAGGCAAAAACTGCCCAGCATTTTGGGGGAACGCCAAAAAAATTCGAACCCGACAATACCTCGATTCAGAAAGAGTTTCCGGGAGCTTGTGCCCCATTTATGAATGCACGGACCAACGCCTTCCACCTTCTTCTGCCCTTTGATTTGAAAATAAGTCGAAGCCCCGAAGAACCCTTAGAAGGGGGAATTAGGATTTTTTATGGCAAGATGGGCTATTCCTACCCCTTGCGGTATGAAATGGGAAAATTATGCAGCTACCACGATGGCCAAGTTTTGGATGTCGATCTTCAAGATCCCAATCTTATTTTTGTCTCTGTCTCGGCCCTTACGGATCCTGATTTTCCTCGGGTTCCTTCTGAGCAAAATCCTTCGATTCCACCGGAATTGGCCTACCCCATGTCTGTCTTAGAGCATACCGGAAGCTTGGGGCCATTTATCCAAATTAGCTGCAACGTCAAGGTTTGGTTTGATGCGGCTATCGTGTCGCTCCTCATCCAAGGGGCTCCTGATTTGGCTGAATATGGTCTCCAGGGAGGGGCTGGACTCATGACCCGCTCCTATGCATCGGACAAAATTGAATCGTACGTAGAAAACCTTTCCCAGCCATGGCAGGAAGGATTAAGCTTTAATTTTGTGAATTTACACCTGGCGCTCAATCCAGGCGTTGCACAGGCAATTATTCCCAGTGGAACCCCAATTTTTTCCGTGTATCCGGTTCTGAATAGGCAGTGCTATCGCTATATCGATCGCCGCACGATAGATCAACCGACGTAAGTGTTTTTCTCCTGAAGAATTCCTCTGGATTGACCTGTGGTATCCTAAGCCAGATACCGTTCTTACCCCCTTGTCACTCAAGACCTGGTCATGAATTTATTTACCTGTCATGCTCTACAACGCCTTTGCTTGGTTGCCTGTTTTGTGGTCATGGGTGGATGTTTTGGCCGTTATCACACGACACCCCCTTTCGAGTCAGAGGATTCAAGCCATGCAGAACGTGGAATGGCGTCCTGGTATGGGCCGAGCTTTCATGGGAAGCCATCGGCAAGCGGAGAACCCTATGACATGTGGGCTCTCACTGCTGCCCATCAAACCCTGCCATTTGGAACATGGGTCCAAGTCGAAAAACTCTCGACAGGGCAATCCGTCACCGTCAGAATAAACGACCGTGGCCCCTTTATTAATGGTCGAATCATTGACTTATCCTACGCAGCTGCCAGGGAATTGACGATGATCGGCGAGGGGACCGCAGAAGTAGCCATAACAATTTTGGATTCCCCAAATGCGTCCTTGTCATCCCAAGCGGGCAAACAACATTTCTGGGTTCAAGCTGGAGCATTTGCCACTCTCATGGAAGCCATGACCCTGCGTGAGCGCCTCGCTCACGATTATATTTCTGTACGCGTCCAAACCGTACATCTCCCATCAGGAGAATGGCATCGGGTGCAGGTTGGGTCCTTTCCCTCAAGACAGAGGGCTCAAGTCATATCACGCACGTTAGAAAATAAACTTGGAGTCCAAACCCTGATTGTCACTTCTAACTAATTGAAAGTAAATATGAAATATGGCATCAGGTCAAAAATTATTGCCATAATCCCCTACCCTGTGGTAGCGTAATTTTTATATAAATACTGATGGGTCAAGACATCGAATCTTTGATGAACATTTTGACCAAACTATTAATGCCTCTGTACATTCTTCTGATTCCATACCCCGCCATAGCACGCATCTCCGATCAGATAGCCATCGCTAGGACTATCTCCTGCACTTGCCCTGCTGGAGAACGGTAATCCATCTATGGATTTTCTCGCCGTTTTTATCTGTCTAGGGCTGTCAGCATTTTTCTCAGGGGCGGAAATCGCCTTCTTCTCCATTACAGAATCTCGCTTGAAGACTTTGGCCGATGAAGGCCACAAAGGGGCAAACATGGCCCTAAAACTACGGTCTAATCCCCAACGTTTGCTCTCGACCATTCTAATCGGGAACAATCTCGTGAATATCATGGCCGCGTCCATGGCCACCTTAATTGCGATTCGGATGTTTGGGTCAGAGGCTGTCGCCGTGGCCACCGGGCTTTTAACATTTATGGTCTTATTATTTGGCGAAATCGTCCCTAAAACGCTTTGCGCCAAATATTCTGAAACTGCCGTCCAAATTCTGGCCTACCCCATCTATTGGCTAGAACAGATTTTTTTCCCATTTCTCTATTTCCTGGAACCCTTCATCCTTAAGCTCACGGGTGGTCGAGGCCTAACAGTCCCGTTTATTACGGAAGAAGAACTTAAAATTATGTTGGATGCTGGGGGCAAGGCGGGGGTTCTAGAAACAGACGAAGTGTGGATGATTAAAAACGTCTTTGACTTTAACGACGTCACGGCAGAAGACGTCATGACTCCTCGTGTCTATATGTTCATGTTAGATGGGACCCAAACGTTAGAAGGTGCACGGCAAGAACTTTATAAGACAAAACATTCACGAATTCCTATTCATGATGGAAATCCGGACAACATTACTGGCATTCTTTACCGCAGCCATGCCTTAATGGAATTAGCTCAAGGGCACTCCCAACGAAAACTTAATGAATTGGCCAAACCCACACTGTTTATCCCTGGCACTAAACCAGCAGATGAACTGTTAAAGCAATTTCAAAAAGAGAAACGCCACATTGCCCTAGTCGTCAATGAGTTTGGAGGGGTGATTGGACTGGTCACGGTCGAAGATTTATTGGAAGAAGTCGTCGGAGAAATTTTGGATGAAGGCGATCTTCACGAAGAATGGATTCAACGAACTGGAAAGAATCAAATCTTGGTGGATGGCCGAACAGAAGTGCGTCGTATTAATGAATTTTTGGATGTCGAATTAGATGACGAACAAAATACCATCAGTGGACTCATCCTTGAAGAATTAGGCCATATTCCCACCGTCGGGGAAAAAGTGAATACCGACAATTGCCTGCTCATAATCCACGAAGCCGATGAACGCTCTATTAAAAGCGTTCAAATCATCAAAGAAGAAGTCATCCCAGAAACCACAACGGAAGAACCTTCCCCCGTCGCCTCCGAATCCTAACGAAAAGTGAAAAGTAAGAACTGCGGTAGTAAGGAGTCATGAACAAAAACGGAGCGCTTTAAACAAGAATCTTTTCAAGTCTTTCACTTCCAACTTTTCACGTCCCCACATCCTACTCAGCTATGGCATCGGCTAATAACCCTACGCTCGTCGCAAAATACGTGGACCGGTTCCACTTCATAATCACCCGATAATTATCATACACCAGATAGGCTGGCCCACCTTTACCATCCGGCAACACAATGGAAGCGTTCAGCGAAGCAAGAGGCAAATCCTGCCCATCGCCCTTACGCACTCCCAATTTTTGCCAATACTGAAGGGGGTTTTTGACACTCAAACTAGCCTGCTTACTATTAAATGCTTGGGGAAGTTGTGCTCGGCGCCCCCATATCTGTGTGCCTCGCCACCCGGATTGGGAAAGATAATTGGCTGCCGAGGCAAATACATCGGCAGGCGTATTCCAAATATCCTTCCGCCCATCCCCATCATAATCTACGGCCAACCGAAGAAAACTCGATGGCATAAATTGACATTGCCCCATCGCCCCTGCCCAAGAACTCTTCATACTCTCGAGGGAAGTATGCCCTTCCTGAAGAATACGAAGCGCATTTAATAATTCAGTACGAAAATATTGGCTCCGACGTCCATCAAAGGCCAACGTCGCAAGCGCGTCAATAATGCGGTAGCTTCCGCTATTCTTTCCATAAAAGGTTTCAATACCCCACAACGCCACGATAAACCGAGGTTGCACGCCATATCGCTCACCAATATCACGTAAGAGATCCCGATGGTGGGCCATCATCTCCCTCCCTTGCTGGATCCGGAGTTGCGACACAATACTTTTCCGATATTCCACAAACGTCATCCTCGATTCCGGTTGTTTTCGATCAAGTTCCAGCACTCGAGGAATGGGGGCAACGCCATCAAACGCCTGGTCGAGGAGGGAAGATGAAATCTCTTGCCCAATCGCTTCTGCTTTAAACGCCTTGACCCATTCATCAAAAGGCGCCTCTCCAAATACTGGTGAAACTACCGCAAGAATGAACATGGTAAACAAAGACAATATTCGCATAAATTAGTCCTTACTCAATTCAAAAATATAGTCTTCCATAATTTTAGAACGTCAACACTACAATCCATCATACAACGAAAAACCCTTCCGGCTAGATTGATGGAATTTGAATCGAAAATCTAATGCAGAAGAAACCTCAGGATGTTTATCTGGGGACCAGTAGAATTTCACCCCACATTAATCCTCCCCATACACATTGAGGACAATTGGCAAATTGAAATTTGAGAGTCGCCTTGGATTCAACCAAAACTTCAAAAGCAGCTATGACTATAGGGATGAAGACGATGGAAAGGAAGGGTTGCGAAGTTTACGAGGATTCGTTTGTGGATAACAATGCCATGAAGCCCGATTCATTCAGAACCGGCACATTTAGGGATTGGGCTTTCTCTAGCTTTGATCCCGGCTCAGTCCCGGCCACCACGTAATCGGTCTTTTTACTGACACTCGACATCACCCGTCCACCGAGTGCTTCAATCTTCTGCTTCGCCTCGTCTCGAGACATCCCTTCCAGGGTCCCCGTCAAGACGAAGCTCTTCCCTGCAAAAGGCTTCTGGGAAAATTCAGCTACCACATCAAATTCTTCAACTTGAACCCCTAACTCTTGCATTCGCTGAATCACTTGAAGATTGCGGTCTTCTTGAAAAAAACTTTCCACGCTTGCCGCAATCTCCGGTCCAATTTCATGAATAGCTTGAAGGTCCTCCACCGAAGCCTGTTGAATCTTGCGCAAGGATCCATATTGATTAGCCAGCACTTTGGCTATATGAGATCCCACATGCCTGATCCCTAATCCAATCAAAAATCGCGGCAAGGAAGTCTGCTTACTTTTTTCCAACCCTTCAATTAACTGCGTCGCTGACTTGTCGGCAAAGCCTTCTAGCTCAAGCAGTTGCCCTTTTCTCAATGTATAGAGGTCACTCAGATCTTTCACTAATTCTTCATCGACAAATTGAGCGATGGTTTTTTTCCCCAACCCATCAATATTCATGGCCCCTTTTGACACATAATGTTCAAGTGATCCTTTGAGTTGGGCAGAACAGACCGTTTGGCCCGTGCAGTATAAGACAGGGCCCTCCTGAATGGTATGAGACTCGCACACAGGACAATGGGTTGGTGAAATAAAAGGCTCCGACCGTTGCTCCCCTGGCACCTCAACTCGTTCGACGATATCCGGAATGACATCCCCTGCCCGTTCTACCTTAACCGTATCACCCACGCGGACATCTTTCCTGGCCACTTCCTCCACATTATGTAACGAGGCGCGGCTCACAGTGACGCCACCAATATCGACCGGGTCCAGCAACGCAATGGGTGTGAGCGCACCAGTCCGTCCAACAGAGACGGCAATGGCACGTACCTTCGTGAGTTCTTTTCGGGCAGGAAATTTATACGCAATGGCCCATCGAGGACTTCGTGATTTTTCACCGAGTTGCTTTTGCCAATGGAATTGATTCACCTTAATGACAATGCCATCAATTTCAAATAGAAGACGGTCTCGTGTTTCGCCCATCTCCCGATGAAAATCCATGGCCTCTATGATCGTGCGACAATCCCGACGAAATGGTGGAGTTGGAAGCCCCCAGGCGCTGAGATATGAAACCGCCTCAAACTGTGTTGTCGCCCTTCCCTCCTCACTCAGCAGGTCATAACAAATGAGGGTCAATGGTCGTTTGGCCGTCAATTTGGGATCCAGTTGTCGCAGCGCGCCGGAAGCCGCATTGCGAGGATTGGCAAAGGTGTCTTCCCCCAATTCAGTTAATCGTCGATTGAGTTGATGAAAATCAGGCAGCCGAATAAACACCTCGCCGCGCACCACGACATGACTGGGAAATCTTGTCCCTGCTTTTAATCGTAAGGGCAAGGTCCGAATCGTACGAAGATTGTGCGTCACATCCTCTCCGATTGTCCCATCCCCCCTGGTCGCCCCGCGCACAAACACGCCTTGGTCATAGGTCAGCTCAACTGAAAGCCCATCAAACTTCGGCTCTGCTGAATATCCGACATTGGCTTCTTCCAATTCCCGGCGGACGCGCTCGTCAAATGCACGCACGCTCTCTTCTGTCATTTCAGAGTCAAGGCTTAAGAGCGGAAACTCATGCTGAACCTTTTGAAATTGCGGAAGCGGTGCTCCTCCCACGCGTTGGGTTGGAGAATCTGCAGTAATGAGGTCGGGGAATTGTTGTTCGAGTTGCTGAAGATCCTTAAAAAGCTTGTCATAT